>CALQBT020000018.1 GCA_943328885.2 Bordetella parapertussis
CGAACCCGGACTACCGACCGGCCTGGGTGTCGCGCTTTCGTGGCTTGCGCGCCGGGTTTCGGCTGTCGGCTTACCTGTTGGCGCTGTGGCGCGCGACGGCAGGCTGTGATGTCCTCCATCTGATGGCCAACTCGGGTTGGTCTTGGCATCTGTCTGCAGCGCCAGCCATCCTGGTCGGGCGGCTCAGAGGGCTTCCGGTGGTGGTGAATTACCGCGGCGGCGGTGCCGGGGAATTCCTCAGCCGCAGCTCGCGCGCGGTTCAACTGTCGATGTGCCGCGCGGCCTGCCTGGTGGTGCCTTCGCAGTTTCTGGTCGAGGTCTTCGGGCGATTCGGCATGCCCGCCGAGGTGCTGCCCAACATCGTCGATCGTGCGCGGTTCCAGCGGCGTGAACCGCGTCGGGATGACGGCGCCCACCTCGTGGTTGCGCGAAACCTCGAAGCCTTGTACGACAACGCGACCGCATTGCGAGCCTTCGAGCGCGTCAGGGCCGCGCTGCCTCAGGCTCGGCTGACCGTGGCGGGCACCGGCCCGCAAGCCGCGATGTTGCGAGTTCTGGCGCAGCAGTTGAAGATAGACGACGCAGTGACCTTCACGGGCGCGTTGGACCGCGATGCCATGGCCTCGCTGTACCAGCGTGCCGACCTGACGCTCAACCCCAGCTTGACCGACAACCTGCCGAATTCCCTGCTGGAGTCCATGGCCTGTGGCGTGCCGTTGGTGAGCACGCGGGTTGGCGGTGTTCCCTACCTCGTGCGCGATGGTCAGACCGGTTTGCTCGTGGCCGCGGGTGATCCGCAGGCCATGGCGACGGCAGCGTTGCGCGTCTTGCGCGAGCCCGGAATGTGGTTGCGGCTGGCGGACGCCGGATTCGACGAAGCGCAGCGCTATACCTGGTCGCGCGTCGGCTTGGTCCTCTCGCAGGTCTATCGCCGTGCCATGGCATCGCAGCGCGTCTGAACTTTGGCAAAGATCGACCTCGTCATGGATCTCTACACCCCGCTGGTCTCCAAGCTGTTGTTCCCTCTGCAGGAAAGGCTCAAACGTCACGACACTGTGCGAGTTAGGCGAGATCTCGAGTTGACCCAGTGGTGGACGCCGGACGACCTGGAAGCGCTCAGGGTAGAGCGTCTGCGCGTGCTGCTGGTGGAAGCTGGCAGGCATGTGCCCTATTACCGGCGTTGCTTCGAGCGCATCGGCTTTGAGCCGTCGACCCTCAGCTCGGTCGCTGATCTCCGCCGTTTGCCGACCTTGACGAAAGCTGATATTCGCGCCAATTCAGCGGCGCTGCGTCATGCCAAAGCGGGCCATTTGGTCCGATCGTCGACCGGTGGATCGTCCGGAGAGCCACTGTCATTCTTGATTGGAGGCGAGCGGGTCAGTCACGATGTCGCGGCCAAATGGCGGGCAACGCGCTGGTTTGGCGTCGACATCGGCGACCCGGAGGTGGTGTTGTGGGGGTCACCGATCGAACTCGGTGCCCAGGACTTGTTGCGCCGCTTGCGCGACAAACTCATGCGCAGCACGTTGCTGTCGGCTTTCGACATGACCGTGGCCAACCTGGACCGCTATCTGGCAGCGATACGCCAGAAGCGCCCGCGCATGCTCTTCGGATATCCCTATTCAATGACCCACCTCGCCGAGCACGCACAGCGTCGCGGCGTGGCGCTCGATGATCTCGGCATCAAGGTGGTCTTCGTGACCTCAGAGTTGCTGTATCCACATCAGCGCGAAACGATCGCGCGGGTTTTCGGCTGCGCAGTGGCCAACGGTTATGGCGGGCGTGATGCCGGTTTCATCGGGCATGAATGTCCAGCAGGAGGCATGCACATCACGGCCGAAGACATCATCGTCGAGACGATTGACGAATTTAACCAACCCGTGGCGCCTGGCCAGCCGGGCGAGGTGACCGTGACCCATCTGGCCACCCGAGACTACCCGTTCATTCGCTACCGGACCGGGGACATCGCGGTGCTCGATGACCGTCAATGCGCTTGTGGCCGGGGGCTGCCCATGTTGCGTGATCTACAAGGCCGAACCAATGATTTTCTGCTCGCCACCGACGGTAGGTCCGTCCCTTGCGGCGCGTTCACTTATCTGGTGCGCGATATTGCGGGTGTCGAGTCATTCAAGGTTGTTCAGGAGTCGATCACACTGACTCGAATTTCCCTTGTCATCGGGGCAGGTTTCGATTTGACGTCAATCCAGGCGTTGACGGATGGATTTCGCCGTCGACTCGGCAGCGACGTCAAAGTCGAGATCGAGTTTGTCGCAGCAGTCTTGGCTGAAAGCACGGGAAAATTCCGCTACATCACCAGCAAAGTTGCTTCGAATTCGAAGCACGGAAATTCCGGCTCCCATGCGTGATCTGCTGCTCGCAGCCTTGCTGTTCTATGCCTGCGCCCGCGCGGTGCGTGCGCCATGGGTCGGCATCGTCGCCTGGACGATTGTCAGCATCATGAACCCGCACAAACTGAGCTGGGTGCTGGGCCAGCTGCCTGTGGCTGCGATGGTGGGTGGCGCAACTTTGGTCGGTATCGTGTTTTCCAGGGATAGAAAACGCTATCCCTGGCGGCGCGAGACCGTGGTCCTGGTGATGATGATGCTGTGGTTCTCGCTGACGTCTCTGTTGGCGCCGGTCTCGGCTGATGCTTTCGAGCTTTGGAAAAAGGTCATGAAGATCGATTTCATGATCCTGGTCTCTATCGGGGTGCTCTACTCGCGCCGGCACATCATGGCCTTGGCTGCGGCCATAGCATTTTCGATCGGCTTCTATGGTTTCAAGGGTGGAATTTTCACGCTCTCGACCGGCGGTTCATACCGAGTTTGGGGCCCCGAAGGATCCTACATAGAGGGCAACAACGAAATCGCGCTTGTGTTGGTGATGACGATTCCGTTGCTTCGGTTCCTTCAACTCAATGTCGCGAACCGATGGATCAAGCATTTTTTAATGGCCGCGCAAGTTCTCAGTGCCGTTGCCGCGCTAGGGACGCAGTCGCGTGGTGCACTGCTCGCGCTTGCTTCGATGGCGGTGATGCTGTGGTGGCGCGGCAAGCAGAAATTCCTACCAGGCATTGGATTGCTGCTGGTGAGTATTTGCTTGATCGCCTTCATGCCGTCGGAGTGGAGCGACAGGATGAATACGATCAACAGCTATGACCAAGATGAATCTGCGATGGGGCGGATCAATGCCTGGTGGATGGCTTGGAATCTGGCCAAGGATCACTTTTTCGGCGGCGGTTTCGATGTCATTTCGGCAGAAAACTTCGCTCGCTATGCACCCGTCGCGCATGACGTGCACGCTGCGCACAGCATCTATTTCCAGATCCTGGGCGAGCACGGCTTCGTCGGTTTGCTGTTGTTCCTGATGTTGTGGACTTTCACCTGGAGGTCGGCTGGTCAATTGCACAAACTGGACCACGCCAAGCCCGAGACAGGCTGGCTGTCCGACCTGGGCGGCATGTGCCAGGTCAGTCTGGTGGGCTACGCGGTGGGCGGTGCGTTCCTCAGCCTGGCGTATTTCGATCTGCCTTACAACATCATGGCCTTGGTAGTGCTGGGCAGAAGTTGGCATGACCGAAAGGGCTGGACGGACGAGGTCCGCTCGATCCCAAGCGCCGTGAGGCGAGCCGAATCGGCAGCGGGCGAGCGCTTGTCGGTCCTTCGCGGGCGATGACGATGCCCTGGATATCGCCGGCTGGTCTGTTGCAAAGCGGCCACAAGTTTTTCGCTTTCACGCAGTGCGTTCGTGTGTTTGTCATTCGGCTCCAGGCGCAGCGTCGCGCCCTCTCGCCACGAGCCGGCTGGCCGCTGGCGCGGGTTTGTCGTGGCGTCATTGGGTGCCAGCCCGTCTGATCACAAAAGAGCTCATCCCGGACCATGGACCTCTACACAAAGTTTGTTTCCAAGTTTTTATTTCCGATCCAAGAGTCTTTCAAGCGTCACGACACGCTGAGGGTGAGGCGAAATCTCGAAATAACTCAATGGTGGTCACTTCAAAGGTTGGAATCACTCCGTCTCGATCGTCTGCGCGATCTGTTGATGGAAGCTGGCTTGCATGTTCCCTATTACCGGCGTTGCTTCGAGAAGATTGGCTTCAGGCCGGAATCACTGCGGTCGGTGGCTGATCTCAGTCAATTGCCGACCTTGGCGAAAGCCGACATTCGCGCCAATGCCAACGCGTTGCGGCACGCCCGCTCGGCACGCCTGATGAGCTCCTCGACCGGCGGCTCATCGGGCGAGCCCTTGTCATTCTTCTTGGGGTCAAATCGAGTCAGTCACGATGTCGCGGCAAAATGGCGGGCGACGCGTTGGTTTGGTGTGGACATCGGTGACCCCGAGGTGGTCTTGTGGGGCTCACCGATCGAACTGGGGACTCAAGACCGGCTTCGTTGGCTGCGCGACAGACTCATGCGCAGCACCTTGCTGTCGGCCTTTGACATGACGGATGCCAACCTGGATCGCTATGTCGCGACGCTGCGCCGGCAGCGCCCACGCATGTTGTTCGGTTATCCCTATTCGATGGCGCATCTGGCACGACATGCGCAGCGCCGGGGTGTGCCACTGGATGATCTGGGCATCAAGGTGGCGTTTGTGACCTCGGAGTGCCTCTATCCGCATCAGCGTGAAACCATCGAACGCGTCTTCGGCTGCGTCGTGGCCAATGGCTATGGTGGACGCGACGCCGGATTCATTGCCCACGAATGCCCGGCCGGTGGTTTGCATATCACGGCCGAGGACATCATTGTCGAGACGCTTGACGCCGGCGGCCAGCCGGTGGCGAATGGCCAGGCTGGTGAGGTGACGGTGACCCACCTGGCCTCGCGAGACTATCCCTTCATCCGTTACCGAACGGGCGACATTGCGGTGCTCGATGACTTGCCCTGTTGTTGCGGCCGAGGGCTGCCGATGCTGCGAGAAGTCCAGGGTCGATCCAATGACTTCCTCATCGCCACCGATGGCACGGCCATGCCTTGCAAAGCTTTCACCTTCTTGTTGCGTGAGATCCCGGGCATCGACTCGTTCAAGGTGATCCAGGAGTCCATCGACCATACCCGTGTCGCCCTCGTGACGTCTGCTGCTTACGCCCCAGATTCTGCGCAACGACTGGTGGATGGATTTCGCCGGCGGTTGGGCAGCGAGGTCAGGGTTGAAGTCGAGTACACCGATGCACTCCGTCTTGAGCAAACCGGCAAGTTCCGTTATGTCACGAGCAAGGTCAGCAGACCCGAGCTGACGGCGCTGCCGTGAAGCGCGATGCTGGCCAGGCAGATCCCTCCGGCAGGCCTTGGCTCGGCATGAGGTCGCTGCTGTCACTGCTGTCGCCGGGAGGGTCCGCCGGGCGGCTGTCGGTGCTGATTTTCCATCGCGTGCTCGCGCAGCCCGATCCGCTGTTCCCCGACGAGGTGGACGTGGCTCGCTTCGATGACGTCTGCGCTTGGCTTGCCGACTGGTTCACCGTGTTGCCGCTCGACGACGCTGTCAGACGATGGCGAGACGGTGAACTGCCGCGCCGCGCCGCAGCGATCACCTTCGATGACGGCTACGCTGACAACCACGATCTTGCGCTGCCCATCCTGCAGCGCCATGGCCTGACGGCCACCTTCTTCATCGCCACGGCTTACCTCGATGGCGGCATCATGTGGAACGATCAGGTGATCGACGCGCTGCGCCACACCGGGGGACCCAGGCTGGACCTGGGTGATATCGATGGCCTGCAGGGTCTGGTCTTCGAGTTGGACAGTGTCGCAGCCCGGCGCAGTGCGATCGGCAGGGTCTTGCAGGCCATCAAGTACATGGCGGTGGACCAGCGCAGTGCGGCCGTGGGGCGGGTCTGCCGGCTGGCTGGTGCTGCGACGCCCCGCGGCCAGATGATGTCTTCGTCGCAGATTCGCGCCTTGCACCGGGCCGGCATGCAGATCGGTGCGCACACGGTGAACCATCCGATACTCGCGGGTCTGGATGCCGCGGCTGCGCGTGCCGAGATGCTTCAGGGGCGACAGCAGCTGGAGTCCTTGCTGCAAGACCGCATAGGCTTGTTCGCCTACCCCAACGGACGGCCGGGTGTCGACTATTCGGACGAGACTGCCGCACTGGCGCGCGACCTCGGGTTCGACGCCGCGCTGACGACTGCCTGGGGGGCAAGCGGCGGCGCAACCGACCCGTTTCAGATGCCTCGGTTCACACCCTGGGACCGAAGCCGATGGGGCTTCGGAATGAGGCTGGCGAAAAACCTCTGGCAGTCACGCTGAGTGCGGTCGCGGCGATGACGCCGGTGCTGCGGTCGTGCCACTCAGCCGGCAAGCCTGTAGTCCGGCGCATGGGCGCGAAGCCACTGCTCGAGCATCATCAGGATCCACACCATCTCGCCGTAATAGCCCGGGTGGCTGGGGAGATGGTCTCGAACCAAGGTTTGCACGAAGTCGGGGCGAACGATGCCGCGCGTCGCCAGTGATCGAAGCGAGTCCACCGCCAGCGTGTTGAGCGCGCGGTGCCGGGTGGCCCAGACGCCGAAAGGCAAGCCGAAGCCTTGCTTCTTCTTGCGGATGATTTGATCGGGCAAAAAGCCGCGAAGCGCCTGCTTGAAGAACCAGCGAAGCTTCAGGCCTCGCAGCTTGTAGTCCGGAGGCAGGCGCAGCGACATCTCCAGAAGCCTGGCATCGAGCAGCGGAAAGCCGACCGAGACGCCGGCCAGCGCCGCGCTGCTGCGAACCTTGGGCAGATCGCTTTCCGCCAGCGTGTAGCGCCAGTCGAAAGCCAGCATGCGGTCGATCTCGCTCGATGCCGCCGCGCTGGCGTAGACCTCGGCTTGTTGTTGGGCGGGTCCAGCGGTGTCGACGCGGGCCAGCAGCCGCGGGCTCAGGACTTGCGGCATGCCCAGGCGAAGCAGCAGGTTGTACATCTGCAATCGGTCAGGCATGGGCACGCGAGCCTGCTCGATGTAGCTGGAGCCCTTCTTGAGCAGCGGTGCGCGGGAGACCAACCCCAGGCTGAAGAAGGGCTCGATGGCCCGGCGTCGCAGGTCTGTCGGCACGAGGCCATACAGGCCGAACAAGCGCTGTTTGGCATAACGCGTGTTGCCGCCAAACAGCTCATCACCACCGTCGCCGGCCAGCAAGCGTGAGACACCGGCCTCTCGGGCCTTGAGCGCGCAGTAATAGGCAGGCAGGGCGGAGGAGTTGCCAAAGGGCTGGTCGTGGTGTGCCGCCACCGCAGGAATGCTGCGCACCAGGTCATCGGGCGTGACGTAGTACTCGTGATGCTCGGTCTTGAAGTGCCGAGCCGCCAGGCGCGCGTAGGCCATTTCGTCGTAACCCTCGGCCTCGAAACCGATCGAGAACGTGGCGGCGCCCTGCCCGGTGGCCTGGCCAATCAGCCCCGCGACAGTTGAGCTGTCGGTTCCGCCGCTGAGGAAGCAGGCCGGCCTGCTGCCGTCCAGCTGGTCCTTGACGGCTTGCAGCGCGTCGGTGAGGAATTGATCGCGCAGCGAGTCGAAGCTGAGTGACCGGTTGGGCTCGAAGCGCGGCGTCCAGTAAGGCTCAACGGTCAGCCGGCAGCCATCGAAGGTGGCCAGGTGGCCGGGTGGCAATCGCATCACACCCTTGAAGATGGTGCGTGGCGATGGGATGGTGTGAAAGTACAGGTAGTCGAAGATGGCCTGGGGATCGATCGGCGTGCGCGCATCGGCCAGTGTGTCAGCCCGCTCAGCGAAGCGGAGTTGGCCGTCCACGACCCGGTAGCACAGGGTCTGGATCGCGAAGCGGTCAACAGCGAGCACTGTGCTGCCATCCGCCAAGGTCTGTGCGAAAGCGAAGTCACCGCCAACACGCGACAGCGCTTGTGCGGCCGGGCTTTGCGCCAACAGCGCTTGCCAGGCGGCGCCAGCGCCATCGACATGATGGCGCTGGCGGATCGATGCGTCATCGAACGCCGGATTGCCGCGTGCGAAACTTTGGCGGCTGTCGGTCATTGGCTGAGCCAGTCGACGATCTTGCGACGCTGTGTGCGGGGCGAGCGACACGGCTTGTGGCGGTAGAGGGTGGTTTATACGGATATCTCCGCCACGTCTTCGAGCAAGAGCGGCCTGCGTTGGAGGCACTGGGTTGTACAGCGCTTGTTGCGGCTGTCCCAGTAGATCTGCTCAGATGGCTCGACGCTGACGTCGATGCCGCCAGACGCCATCACCAGACGCCATCGACGCAGGGTCTGCCAGTGCAAGTTTTCATGTTTCATGCGCTGGAGGTTTAAGGCCTCGGTTCTATGGCGAGAAGGCCGTGATGGTGGAGCGTCCCGGAATCCAGCGGCATTGAGGTCATGGGGGTCGGATGTTGCGCGCTGCGTGGTGAGCGGGACCGCTGGCCTCGCGTTGAGCGCAAGCTGGATCATGGTTGACTTTGGGCGCGGCGCCTGCAACCGAAGTCACGCGACGTGTGAATTCCGCCATCGGCGATGCGGACGGTCGACGCCGCGAGACGGCATCACCAACGGCGGTCGCCCCAAGCTTGTCAACTGCCGCACAGCTTGAGGTACGTGAAGCGTCCCTGACCGCGGCCTCGCCCGCTACCATCGAACGGCCGGGATGGCATCACGACAGGAGACTGTCCTACCGAAACGCAGGGTCTAGCAAGGGAACCGAAGTGCTCAAAGTCGCTGAAGCGGTGCCGCGTGATCAAACCGCTGTTCGATTCAATAAGCAGATGAATAAACTCAATGGCCGAGGACAGCGTCGTCTCAAAAGCGTGGGCAGAAGTTGCGGCTTGTTCCCGCTCAGGAGCATCAGGTCGTTTGACCAGAAGATCCTGCTCGAACAGTGGGCGTGCCCGAACTGCGCTGTCAAGTTCTGCATCGACGCCAAGCTGACGTGCGATGACCAACACGCTGTATGAGGCCGTGAAGCGGCATGCCAAGGCGGTGATCGCCGCCCTGCGGCGTCGGCGCCGGGCTGCGGTGCTTCAGCACAGCGAGCCGCATGTCACCCGAGCCGAGTTGGCCGCCGGCCTGCGTGCGCTGGGCGTTAAACCCGGTGATGCGTTGTTTGTTCACTCGTCACTCAAGAGCCTGGGCTTTGTCGAGGGCGGGCCCGACGCCGTGATAGGCGCGCTGCACGACGCGGTCGGGCCGCAAGGCACGCTGGTGCTGCCAACATATTACCTACCGGGTGGCACGATCCTGGCCACCTGTCAGATGACCGACTATGTGTTCGACCCCAGGGTTCACGGCACCAACATGGGGGCCTTGCCGGCGGCCTTTCTGGCTACCCCCGGGGTCCGGCGCAGTATTCACCCTACGCACTCGGTGGCGGCGCTGGGCCGACATGCGCAGCACCTGACCGAGTCCCACCACCGTGCGCCATCGGTCTTTGGCATCGGCTCACCCTGGCAGCGCTTTGCCGAGCTGCCCGAGGGCAAGGTGCTGGGCCTGGGTATCTCGATGGGGCCGGTGACCTTCTACCACCTCGCCGAGGACACGCTCGGCGACGAATTCCCCGTGGCGGTATGGCAGGGGCTGTACCAAATGCCTTGCGTCGATCATGCTGGGCAGCCTTGCCAAGTGCCGGTGCGTCCCTATGACCCGGCTTTGCTTCCACAACGCATAGATCACAAGGCACGGGCTGACCTGCGCACATACTTTGCGCGGGAGTTTGAGCATGCTGAGCTAAAGCGCAACGGGCGGGTTGGCGTGGCCGATTCCTGGACCATCGCGGCACCGGCCTTCCTCGAGCATCTGCTGCTGTTGGCGCGCCAGGGTATGACGGTCTACGCCAGCCCCGAGAGATTGGCCGCGCGGCCGGTGCCGACGCAAGAGCTCGGTCTGCGCCGATGACCGAACTCTAGGGCCGGGTCGCGGCCAGCCTGTGCTGGCAGGCGCTTGCGCAGTGTCGAGCTCGAGGGCGGCAGTTTGATCCCCAGCGCTGTCTTGCAGAAGGTATCGCCGCGACAGTTCTCGATCGCGTCGAATTCGCTCTTGGCGTATGGCGGACTGACGATTCAAAGGTATGCCAATCGATGCCTCGGCTCAACTCAGCCGCAAGGTGACACGTTGTCAGGAACAAACCCGACTCGATCGTCAATCAGATCAACGACTTGGCGGATTCTGGCTGATCCAAGGGCACAGCTCTGGGTTCAGCTACGCGTCGCCTAGAATATTCATCATGTTTCTGGCGTGCGATATCTCGTAGTTGTAGCTTGTCACGCCAGCCATGTTCAGCAACCTGCAAATTTGCAGAACCGACTTGCTCGCATAGTTGAAAGGCAGGCGGTCGCGACGCGCGCAAAGTGTCGCTGCCAGTTCGCTATAGGCCGACCTTACCGCGCGGGTTGAATACCATTCAGCTCGCCATTGATCGTTCGCGGTTGGGGGTCTGGCGTGCGGCGATGGCAGATGGCCGGGGTAGGACTGCCAATAGATGTTTCCGGCGCCACAGTGGAAGCGAGTGATCCAGCTGTTGTAGATCTTGTGGTCGAGGAACCAAGCGGTCGGCAGAGAAGACACGAGTGTGACGAAGTCGGCGTCGAAAAACGGCGTCAGCAACTCGACCTGGGTCAGGTCTATTGAATCCAGGTGGTGGTAGAGGTGGCGCGCCTGATCGTTGCGCATGTAGAAATGAAACAACCTGCGGTCCGGCGCTGCGGCCTGGCATTTGCTCAGCTCAGCCATTGCGCCCGCTGTTGCTAACTCAGAAAAATGCGTTGTCAGTTGCCGGCTGATCTGCCGCGTCGGTCGCGTTCGCAAGGCTGGGAATAGCTTGCGCACCTGGTCAGCGTTGAGCGGCCCGGCGGCAGTCTCGATACTGGCCGCAGACATATAGACATGGCCCAATGTCACGCTGCCGCCATCGCCCGACCACAGTTTGCGTGGACCGGGCCCATTGGCGCTGGGGAAATGATCCCGTGCGTAGACCGCGAACGGGTCGAGCGCAACCAGCACCCGTTCAGCCGGCGTGCGGTGCCAGCTGACGTGCCTGGTGCCCAAGGCGGCTGCCACCTGTTCACTGACGATGTCGTCAGTGCTGTCGCGGTAGGCCGTGCAGAAGGTGTCTATGGCCCGGCCCTGGTCGATCAGCTCAGCGACCACAGCCCGTGAGTCCAATCCACCCGACAGGAAAGCCTCTTGTCGGCCCGCGCTCAGGCGCCGACGAACCGCGATCGAAAAGCACTGATGCAGGCGGCTTTCGGCCTCGTCATAGCTCAAGGCAGCTCGAACGGTGTCGGTGTAGTCCGCATAGACACGGGTCAGCGGCGGCGCATCGCGCTCCAGAATCAATGCCTGGCCAGGCATCAACACCTTGACGCCACCCAAGACCGTGCGCTCGCCCAGCGACTGCCCGAAGAACAGGTGTTCGGCCAAGCCTTGCTCATCGACCACTTCGTGCTCTTGAGTCATCTGGCGTAGCAGACGCAGGCTGGTGGCAAACAAGAAGCGATCGCGTTCGAACTTGTAGTACAGGCTGCGGTTGGCGAGTCTGTCGGTCGCTATCACCAGTCGCCCGCATGAGGCTGCCCAGGTGACGGCGCAGAACATCCCGCGGGTTTGCGCGAGCTTGCCAATGCTGCCGGCGCTGAGCGCCTCGAACACCTTGGTCACGCTGGCCTCGATCAGCGGGATCTCCTTCGCCTCGACGAACAAGGGGTCGCCCGCCACTGCACCCAAACCATGTTCACGCCGATCGACCATGATCGATGCGCTCCAGGTTGGTAGCGAGACAGCCGCCAGCCAGAAGCGTGAATCTTGGCGCTGTTCGACATTCAGTGCCGTGTTCCGTGTCAGCGCCAGTAGGGTCCGGCACTGGATGCTTCGCTCGACCGGCGAAATGAATTCTGAATCGACGACCTGTTTTCTGAGATAACCCGCAAAGTGCGACATTTTTTCCTGCTATCAGCTGCTGCTATTGGCCGTGGGTGCCATCAACTCTTTGAAATCCCGCAAGAGTTGCTTGTCACTTATCTGCGTCGCCAACAGGTACATTGCCACGCCGGTAAATCCAGCGCCCAGCAGGATCAGCGGCTGTGCTTGGCTTGCCAAGACGACCCGCATGAACGCGATCGTCGCCAGCATCGCGGCACCCGAAATTACCGGTTTCAGGAGCAGCTGAAGGATTGATGTCATGGTCAGTCCGAATCTGAGGGCTGCTCGCCTGATCAAAAGCAAGGAAAATAGGGGGTAACAGATCAGCCAGGCCAGCGCCAGACCCGTCACGCCACCAAAGTACGCGCCGGCATAAAATCCTGGAATCAGCAAGACGGTTGCGCTGACGGTATTTTTGAGGTCGTCATTGACATGCCCTGCAGCAATCAGCGCCGTCGACAACATCGCGCACATGATGCGGATTGGTACGATTGCCGAAACAATTTGCAGCGGAACCACGACGGAGACCCATGGGTCGCCGAGCAGCAACGCTACCAGTTCGGGCGCAAGCCCTGACAAACTCCAGAGAAGACCCACTGACAGCGCTAGCACGACACGCAGCGCACGCAGCAACGCATCGTTCATCGCCGTCTTGTCACCTTGCAGCTTGGCAAAAGCGGAGAACGCCACTTGGTTGGAGATGGCCATGATTTTTTGCATCGGCATGTTCGCGAGGTTGGCCGCCACCGAATAGGCGCCCAGCAGCTGCGGCCCGAGCAGCTTGCCGGCGATGAAGACGTCGGCTTGCGATGAAAAATACCAGACCATGCGGTTGACGGTCAGCGAGCTGCCGAAGGCGATCAGGCGAGCCTGACCGCGCAGCTTGAACGTTGGCAAAACACTGCCAAAGTGCCAGATCAACAGCATGCTTTTGATCAGTGCCTGCACCAGTTGCCCGGCCACCAACGCCCAGACGCCCAGACCCAACACCGCGCCAGCCAGCGTTGTCATGACAGTGCCGACCTGCACCAACAACTCGATGATGCCTAGCGCCTTGAATTTCATCTCCCGCTTGGCCATTGAATCTGGAACGACTGCCAGCGCGCCGATCGGCAGCTGCAAACCCATGATCAGCGTCAGAGGCAGTAGCCTTGGTTCGTGAAAGACAGCGACCGCCAGCGGTGCCGCGCAAGCCAGCAACACGAACAACGCGCCGTTGACCATCAGCGACAAGCCGAACACGCTGCGCTGTTGGGCAGGATCGATCTGTGTCGACCGAACCAGCGCTGCGCCCAAGCCCATCTCGGCCACCAGGCTGGTGAAACCGACCAGCACCATCGCCATCGCCATCAAGCCGTAGTCTGCTGGCAGCAACAACCGCATCACGAAAATCGTGACGGACCAGCTGATGACTTGGCTGCCCAATTTGGCCAGAATCTGCCAGCGCAAGCCCGACAGAACATTCAGCCTGATCGATGCTAATCCCATGGGTTCGACAAATGGCGGACTGAATTTGGCGTGATGACGTGGCTATCGGCGCTAGCCGATGGCATGGCTAGGCCCAGTTGTTCGTGCCGGCTTGGCATCGTCTGAAATTCGTGCAGCGCCAGCACCCAGGCACCCGATATCGCACTCCAGCAGGTTCGCATCAATGCAAAATTTTGCCGCCCAGTTCAGATATTGGAAACGGCCATAGCCGCCGGCCATCGGAAACGAACCCTTGACGCCACCGCGTATGCCAGCCGGCCCCTCCAGGCGAACAGTCTTGCGAACATAGGCGTTCAATCGCAGACCGGCGTCGCGGTACCGAGCGTTGCCCGTGATGCCATACAGCAACAGCAGGCAATGTCCGATCTGCGCGCTGCCGGTCAGACAGACATAGTCACTTGCGGGCCGCCAAAGGTGGTCCAGATGACCTGCCAGCCGGCCCGATTCGTCGATGGCAGGCAGCAGTCCATCGGCCGTTCTTCTGGCCGCCGCGAGTAGATCGGGGCGACCCGACAAACGCTGGCCTTCGATCAAGCCGCGCAACACATAGCCGATCGTGTGTGTCAACGGCAAGGCGGGGTTGGCAAGGCAGTTCGAGGCAAACCAGCCATTGGCTTGTTGCCGAGTCAGCGCCCAATCGATCTGGCGCAGACCGGCTTGTGCCCAGCCCTGACCTGGTTCGACGCGATCTGCCTCGAACAGTCCCCACGCGACATGTGTTTCGTAAGCCTTCTCGCCAGGGGCGGCAAATGGCGTCGGGAATCTGCGCCAGCAGCCATCTGCGTCCTGCGTCTCCCGAAGCCAGTCGGCCGCGGCCTGCATGGCACGGCGATAGCGGGCGTCTCC
>CALQBT020000019.1 GCA_943328885.2 Bordetella parapertussis
CGGCGCAGTTGATGGCAGCGCCGTCCTGGGACCACGACACTTTGGACGACCTGAGCCAGGTGATGGTCGATGCGTCGATCTGCGGCCTGGGCCAGGCCGCACCCAACGCGATCCGTTGCGTCCAGCGCTACTTTGACGACGAGGTGGCTGCCGGGATGTCAAACCAGAAGGAGTCCCAGCGATGAGCGCTACCGAGCGGTTCGACTTCACGCTGGACGGGCGCAGCGTCAACGCCCAGCCTGGCGAAACCATCCTGCAGGCGGCGCAGCGACAAGGCGTGCAGATCCCGCGGCTGTGCTTTTCGGACAACTTGCGCGCCGATGGCAACTGCCGCGCCTGCGTCGTCGAGATCGACGGCGAGCGCAGCCTGGCGCCGAGTTGCTGCCGCTTGCCCCAGCCCGGCATGGTGGTGCAAGCCAGCAGCGAGCGTGCGATCAAGAGCCAGAAGATGGTGCTCGAGCTGCTGCTGGCCGACTTGCCCGATCAGGGCAGCCGATGGGTCGACGGCGACGCCGCGCGCCCGCACGGTGAGCTCAGCGACTGGGCCGCCCGTCTGGGCGTGACCGCGCGCCCGGCGCTGGTCGCGCTGCGGCGCGAGCAGACTGCGCCCGAATTGAGCCACCCGGCGATGGCCGTCAACCTGGACGCCTGCATCCAGTGCACGCGCTGCGTTCGCGCCTGCCGCGAGACCCAGATGACCGACGTGATCGGCATGCTGCACCGCGGTGCTGGGTCGCAGATCGCTTTCGACCTGGGCGACGCGATGGGCGACAGCAGCTGCGTTGCCTGCGGCGAATGCGTGCAGGCCTGCCCGACTGGCGCGCTCAGTGCCAAGACCTTGATCGGCGACCAGCGGGTCGACAAGGTGGTCGATTCGGTCTGCCCGTTCTGCGGTGTCGGCTGTCTGCTGAGCTACCAGGTTCGCGACCACCGGATCGTCGCTGTCCAGGGCCGCAAAGGCCCGGCCAACGACAGCCGGCTCTGTGTCAAGGGCCGTTTCGGCTTCGACTATGTGCACCACCGCCAGCGGTTGCTGCGCCCGCTGATCCGCAAGCCTGGTGTGGCCAAGGACTCGAAGTCGACGCCGCGGCCCGAAGACTGGCACGAGGTCTTTCGCGAGGCGAACTGGGACGAGGCGCTGGCGCTGGCCGGCGGCGGCCTGAAAGCGCTGCGCGACCAGCATGGCCCCAAGACCTTGGCCGGATTCGGCTCGGCCAAAGGCAGCACCGACGAGGCCTATTTGTTCCAGAAGCTGGTGCGCACCGGCTTCGGCAGCAACAACGTTGACCACTGCACCCGGCTGTGCCATGCCAGCAGCGTGGCCGCGCTGCTTGAGGGTGTGGGGTCTGGCGCGGTCAGCAACCCGGTCAACGATGTGCAGCATGCCGAGCTGATCCTGGTGATTGGCGCCAACCCGACGTCCAACCACCCGGTGGCAGCGACCTGGATGAAGAACGCCGCCGCCCGCGGCACCAAGATCGTCGTGGCCGACCCGCGCCGCACCGACCTGGCGCGCCACGCCTGGCGCAGCTTGCAGTTCAATCCCGACACCGATGTGGCGCTGCTCAACGCGATGATCCACACCGTGATCGCCGAGGGGCTGACCGACCAGGACTTCCTCCGCGACCGGGCCAGCAACTTCGAGGCCTTGAAGGCCAACGTGGCGGGCTACACGCCCGAGCGCATGGCGCCGATCTGCGGCATCGCGGCCGAGACCATCCGCGAGGTGGCACGGGCTTTTGCCGGCGCGAAGTCAGCGATGGTGCTGTGGGGCATGGGCGTGAGCCAGCATGTGCACGGCACCGACAACGCGCGCTGCCTGATCGCGCTGGTCTGCGTGGCCGGCCAGATCGGCAAGCCCGGCAGCGGCCTGCATCCGCTGCGTGGCCAGAACAATGTGCAAGGCGCCAGCGATGCCGGGTTGATCCCGATGATGTTCCCGAACTACCAGCGGGTCGACAACCCGCAGGTCCACGCCTGGTTCGAGGACTTCTGGCAGACCCGTCTCGACGACCAGCCTGGGCTGACCGTGGTCGAGATCCTGCGCAAGGCCCAGGCGCCAGAGACCGACCCACGCAAGATCCGCGGCATGTACGTGATGGGCGAGAACCCGGCGATGAGCGACCCCGACCTGAACCATGCCCGCGAGGGTTTGGCCAGCCTGGCGCACCTGGTGGTGCAGGACTTGTTCATGACCGAGACTGCTTGGCTCGCCGACGTGGTGTTGCCGGCCTCGGGCTGGCCTGAGAAGACCGGCACCGTGACCAACACCGACCGCATGCTGCAAATGGGTCGGCGCGCGCTCGACGCGCCGGGCGAGGCCCGACAAGACCTGTGGATCATCCAGCAGATTGCTGCCCGCATGGGTTTGGACTGGCGCTACGACGGCGAGGACAGCGGCGTCGCCGCGGTCTACGAGGAGATGCGCCAGGCCTTGCACGGCGTGATCGCCGGCGTCAGCTGGCAGCGGCTCGAGCATCAGCACAGCGTCACCTACCCCTGCCTGAGCGAAGACGACCCTGGCCAGCCCATCGTTTTCACCGAGCACTTCGCCACCGCCGACGGCCGGGTGCATCTGGTGCCTGCCGACATCATCCCGGCGGCCGAGCGGCCCGACGCCGACTACCCTTTCGTGCTGATCACCGGCCGTCAACTCGAACACTGGCACACCGGCAGCATGACGCGCCGCACCGAGGTGCTCGATGCGCTCGAACCGATGGCCACCGCCAGCCTGCATGGCGCGGACCTGCAGCGTCTGGGGTTGCGAACCGGTGACGTGCTGACGGTGGCGAGCCGCCGCGGCAGTGTCACGCTGAGCGCGCGGCGCGACGACGGCACACCGACCGGCGCGGTGTTCATCCCCTTTGCCTATGCCGAGGCGGCGGCCAATCTGTTGACCCACGCAGCGCTAGACCCGACCGCCAAGATACCGGAGTTCAAGTACTGCGCGGTGCGGGTCGAGCGGGGCGGTGAGTTGCCGGCGCCCGCGGCCTATGGCGCCGGCTTGGCGCGGCTAGGCTGAGGCACCATCGCCGCAAGCTGCCTTGAGGGCTTGCGCTGCCGGTCTTTTGGGCAACCAAGCCCTTGACATAGTCTGAGCCGATTGCTCTTGCCGCAGTCCCGTCAGTCTTCGAAGCCCACGAACACCGCCGCGTCGTCCACGGACTTTCTGTGCGAGACCACGGCGTTCGCGGGGAAGCTATCGTCTGGCCAACCCATGGCAACGCAGGTCTGGATCACCTGGTCGTCGGGAATGCCGGCTTCGGCGCGCACGACCGGAGACTGCATGATGCCCTGGCTGTTGATGACGCATCCCAGCCCGCGCGACCAGGCGGCATTGACCAGGCAGTTGACGACGCCGCCGCAATCAAAAGGGGCGATGTCGCTGCCATGGATGGCGCGGTCATAGGTCACGACGATCGAGACCGGCGCGTCAAACTGGCGGAACCCGCGCAACACCCAGTCGAGGCGCTTTTCCTTGTTGTCGCGTTCGATGCCCATCGCGGTGAAGAGCTGTTTGGCGATGCCGATTTGCCGCTCGCGGTGTACGCCTTCGTAGCCCGGTCCCATGCGGAACTCGCGCGAATCCGGCACGCCGGCGAGGTTGCGCTCCACATTGCCCTGGCGGATCCGGTCGAGCACAGCACCGGTCACCACATAGAAATTCCAGGGTTGGGTGTTGAGCGACGTCGGCGCGCGGATCGCAAACTCCAGGACTTCCCGGATCAGTGCCTTGGGTACCGGTTTTTTCAGATATCCCCGGATGCTCCGGCGCCCCAGGACCACCTCATCAAATTTCATCTTGTCTCCCTATCGCTGGTTTGTTCGTTCAGTCAATCGACCGCTGCCCAAACTACGGGCCGTCGAAGCTTCAATTCTCGCCGCTCGTCAAGCACCAGGGCCGTGACCTTTGCGCATCGACAGGGCGCCTCAGGTCTTGCCGCCAGAAGGTTCTTGCGGGTCCGATGCGTCGGGACTCGATACGGGGGCCACGGCGCTCATTCGATTCGCACGTTGGCGGCCTTGACCACCGTTGCCCAGCGCTCTTGCTCGGCCCGGGCAAAGGCCGCAAACTGTTCGGGCGTACCGCCCGTCACGCTCCATCCTTGGGCGCTGAGCTGGTCGCGAATCTCGGGTGTGCGCAGCGCTTCGTTGAAGGCGGTATTGAGCCTTTGCACCAGCTCGCGCGGCAGCCCGGCCGGGGCATAGATGCCGTACCACGAGTTGACGTCGAAGCCCTTGACGCCTGCCTCGCCGAGGGTGGGCAGCTCGGGCAGCACCGCAGAGCGTTGGGCCGAGGTCACCGCCAGCGCGCGCAACTTGCCAGCCTTGATGTGCGGTAGGGGCAAGGGAATGTTGTCGAACATGATGTCGATGCGCCCGGCCATCAAATCCATCATCGCCGGCGCGCTGCCTTTGTAGGGAACATGCTGCAGCGTCAACCCATTGACTTGGCTGAACATCTCGCCGGTGAGGTGGGCTGAGGAGCCATTGCCCGGAGAGCCGAAATTGAGCTTGCCGGGGTTGGCCCGGGCGTGGTCGATGAAGGCCTGGATGTCCTTGACCGGCGTGGCCGGGTTGACGATGGCCACATTGGTCATCGTCGCGAGCAAGACGATGGGCGTGAAATCCTTGATCGCGTCATACGGCATCTTGGCGTACGCGCTGACGTTGATGGCGTGCGTACCGATGGTGCCGATCAGCAGGGTATAGCCATCGCCCGGCGATTTGGCGACAGCATCGCTGCCGATGTTGCCGCCCGCGCCAGGGCGGTAGTCCATCAGGAAGTTCTGGCCCAGCAGCTGCCCGACCTTGGCCAAGGTGGGCCGCCAGTGCTCCATGTTGCCCCCCGCCGCGTAGGGCACGATGACTTTTACCGGCTTGGCCGGGTAGCTTTGCGCGGTGGCCGAAACGGTTGCCAGCGCCAACAGCGCCAACAGCGCCGCTTTGGCGGCTTGCGAGATCGAACGCATGGATGATTCCCGAGGTGGACGACAGTTGTGAGGAGCACGGACAGGTCATCATGCCATCGCCTTGACCGCCAATCTGCGCATCGGTCGGCGCGCCGGCGTCGGGTGGCATCATCGGGCATCGTCGCAACTGCCCCCGGCCAAACCCCTATGAACCCAGCCCTGAGCGAGATCGACACGCCCACCTTGGTGCTAGACCTGGACGCGATGGAGCGAAATCTGGCCCGCATGGCCGGGTTCGCCCACCGGCACGGCCTGCGATGGCGTCCGCACGCCAAGATGCACAAGTGCTCCGAGATCGCGCAGTTGCAACTGCGCGCTGGCGGCGTGGGCGTTTGCGTGCAGAAGACCGCCGAGGCCGAGGTGATGGCGGCCGGGGGCGTGGACGACATCCTGATCACCAACCAGGTGGTGGCCGCGCCCAAACTCGACCGCGTGGCCTGTCTGGCGGCTGCGCTGCAGCGGCGTGGCGGCCGGCTCGGCCTGACCGTCGACAGCGTGGTCGGATTTGAGGCCTTGGCCAGCGCGCTCGAGCGCCATCAGGCGGCGCCCGAGGGGGAATGGCTCGACGTCTATGTCGAAGTCGATGTCGGCGGCCAGCGTTGCGGGTTGGCGCCGGCGCAGGCCCCAGCGCTGGCCCAGCGCATCGTGCGTCATCCGCAGATGCGCTGGGCCGGACTGCAGGCCTACCATGGCAAAGCCCAGCATTTGCGCACGGTCGCGCAACGCCACGATGCGATCCAACTGGCCGCTCAGGCGGTGCAGCAGGCCACACAGGGCCTTCGCACTTGCGGCCTGGAGGTTCCTCAGGTGACCGGTGCTGGCACGGGGTCGATGGTGCACGAGGCTGGCAGTGGCGCCTGGACCGAACTGCAAGCGGGCTCGTTCCTGTTCATGGACGCCGACTATGCCCGCAACGAACAGCACCCCGAGCAGCCGGCTTTCGAGCACGCACTGTTCGTCTGTGCGCAGGTCACCGGTGTTTATGACGCGTACGCCGTGTGCGATGCTGGCCACAAGAGCCATGCCGTCGACTCCGGCCTGCCCACTGTGCTCAGGCTTCGGGGCGAGCCGGGTTTCGAATTCCACAACGGCGGTGACGAGCACGGCATCCTGCGCCCGCGCCCCGGCCAGGCCTTGCCCGCCATCGGTGACCAGCTGTGGTTGATTCCAGGCCACTGCGACCCGACCTGCAATCTCCACGACCGCATGGCGGGCGTCCGCGGTGGCCTCGCTGCAGGCCATGTCGAGCGCTGGCTGCGCATCGACGCACGTGGCGCGCTGAGTTGACTGCATCGGCGCGGTCGCCGCGCCATGCACGCGCTGCCCAGGCTTGCTGGCCGGGTTGCCAGGGGCTGACGGCGGCCACCTAAAATGTTGCGCTGCATTCAAGGACAGCGCGATGAGCATCAAGAGCGACAAGTGGATACGCCGCATGGCCGACCAGACCGGCATGATCGAGCCCTTCGAGCCGGGCCAGGTGCGGCAGTCTGCCGATGGCCAGAAGATCGTGAGCTACGGCACTTCGAGCTACGGCTATGACGTGCGCTGCGCGCGCGAGTTCAAGGTCTTCACCAATGTTTACTCGACCGTCGTCGACCCGAAGAACTTCGACGAAAAGAGCTTCGTCGACATCGAGGCCGATGTCTGCATCATCCCGCCCAACAGTTTTGCGCTGGCCAGGACGATGGAGTATTTCCGCATCCCGCGCAACGTGCTGACGATCTGCCTGGGCAAGAGCACCTACGCGCGCTGCGGCATCATCGTCAACGTCACGCCTTTCGAGCCCGAATGGGAGGGCTTTGTGACGCTGGAGTTCAGCAACACGACGCCCTTGCCGGCCAAGATCTATGCCGGTGAGGGCTGCGCCCAGGTGCTGTTCTTCGAGAGCGATGAGGTCTGTGAGACCAGCTACAAGGACCGCGGTGGCAAGTACCAGGGCCAGCGCGGTGTGACGCTGCCCAAGGCCTGATCACACAGCGTGATGGTCCTAGCGCTCAATGGCACGTGTCGCTGGCGCCAGAGCCTCTGGGCTGGCGGCCGTCGCCCGGATCAATGCGTGCCTGGCGCGGGCGTCGCGTGGGTCAAGGCCAGGTGGCTCTTTTCCTTGAGTGTCATCAGGCGCTCGATCTGGGCCAGCGAGATCAGCTGGGCGTAGATCGCCGGCAGATAGCGCTTCTTGCGCATTTCCAGGAAGCGGTCGTCTGACAGGTTGTTCAGGCGCTCTTCGTTGATGACGTAACAGCCCGCGATGTTCTTGATGCGGTCGTTGTCGCGCACACGCATGTTCAAGGGTGTGAACATATTGTTCTCAGCCAGGAACTTGGCGAATTCGCGGGTCAGCGCGTCCATCTGCTGCAACTCTGAAAGGTAACGCTTGACGTTCTCGATCACCTGGGTGGGTTCGCCCTTGTCGTCGAACATCGCCGCACCTTCGGTGTCGCTGACCAACTCGCTGCCTTCGTCGATGCAGACTGTGAACTGCCCTTCCTTGTCGGAGTTGGCCAGCGCGAACGGGTAGCGGCGGATGATCGCCGGCACGTATGAGGCATCCCACTTGCCGGCTTCGCTGACAAACAGGTTCTCGCCGGCGTCCAGGCCGAGCAGGGCAACCGGGCGGAACTCGTCCTTTTCCTTGTCTTCCAGGAAGACGATCGGATACACCGCGGCGGCGCGGGAAAATTCGTGCACCGTCACATAGGCGATGTGGAACTTCGAGGCGAAACCGAAGCTGGTGATCTCGCGAATCTTCTTGCCGGCATGGCGATCGCGGTTGACGGGGACGACTTTTTCAAACATGAAGACTCCTTGGATTGACATCGAGGCAAGCTGATGCCGCCGAACTGGTTGCTGATGTGTGATCAGTTTCCATCAGCAGCGCTGCGGCGCATTGCAAATACCTGGCCCTGCTAGGCGCAGTGTCTACGAATCCGAAGCAATCAAGGTGAAACGATCTCGCAAAATGCGTAGAAGATTTTTTTCGCATTTGACTCACCAAGATGCCTGGACGTTGACTGGACATGATGATGGCTGAAGTCCGAAGCGCCCCGGGCGTTCGGGCCGACGCCTTCAACCGGCGGCGGGTCAGCGGGTTGGCTGGCGCAGCGCGAGCGCATGGTGAGATCGCTTCACAGGGGCTGCTGCACAGGCCAGGTCATCGCCGGGTCATCTCTGGCAGCAAGGATCCAGGCGTGGCCTGTCGCAGCGTGGCGACCAAGGCCTGCAGCCTTTGGCGCTGCGCAGGTGTCGCGCCGCGTTGGCGCAGCGCGGCGGGTAGCCAGCTGCTGGGAGGGCCGGCGTCGGCGCTGGCGCGGCCTTCGAGCGTGTCCTTGAGCGTGCGCAGTTTGAGCTGGCGCCTGGCATCTTGCTGCTCGGGCGTTGCCGGCAGGTCGAGTGCAGTCTCCAGTTGCAGCAGCAGGTCGTCGAACGCTGGCTCGGCCAGTGGGCCTGAGGCTGCCAACGGGGTCGACCAGCGCTGGGCCATCGCTTGTTCCCAGATCGCGGGCAATGCACCCAGGGCGGCCCAGCGCCGGGCTGAGTCGTCGCAGGCGCCTGACTCGCACTCCTCGCACAGTGCGAGCTTGGCGGCCAAGCTGTCGCATTCGGTCTGCCAGCGGGCCCGGCCCAGTTCGATCAGGCGCTGCACGGCCAGCGCGCGGGCATCGCGAAAACGCGTCTCGAGCGCGTGGGCTGCGGCTGGCGGTACGTCAGCGGCCTGGCGCCAAGCGCGGTCGACCTCGGCCAGCGTGCGGCTGGCGTTGGTCTCGTCATCGAGGGTCTCCAGACGCGCCAGCAGCGCCTGGCGCTGTGCCAACTGGGCGGCCAGTTCAGCGTCACGGGCGTTGAAAGCTGCCGCGCGCTGCGCGAACACCGCGTCGCAAGCTGATTTGAAGCGGGTCCAGAGTGCGTTTTCGACACCGCGCGCCAGCGGCAGCGTGCGCGCCTGTTGCTGCCAATGCGCCTGCAATTCGCGCAGGCGTTGGTTGGCGTCGCGCGCAGCAGGGTTGGCGACAAGCTCTTGCGCCAAGGCTTGGGCGCGGGCGATCAAGTCTTCGCGCACCGCCTCTGCCGCTTGACGGGCTTGTTGCAGCGGCAACTCGATGCGGGCCAGGCTGTCGCGCATGGCTTGCAAAAGTGCAGCGCGCGCAGCCGGTGGCACGGTGTGGTCTACCGGTCCAAGCTGGCGCCAGGCATGGTGGAAGCGGTCCAGCGTGCGCAGCGGCTCTTTCCAATCGAAGCCGCCGTCGACCGGCACATCGGGCAGTGCTTGCAGCGTCGCTAGCAAGGCCTGGCGGGCTGCAAGATTTTCTTCGCGCGCGGCTTGCAAAGCTGCGCGCTGGACGGCTACTGGCCGGTACGCTGCCTCGAGGGCAGCGTCGAAGCGCTGCCACAGCGGCTGCTGGGCCGCAGCGCCAAGGCGGTCGAGCTCTTTCCAGCGCAGGCGCAGGGCGTGGATCGCTTCGGCGTGAATCTTCAGATTCAGCCTGGTGCCGGGCTTGGTGACGCGATCAGCGTCAGTGGGCGCTGCGCTGGACAACTCGCGCTGAACATCGTTGGCGGCGAGTGGTGACACGGATGCGATCGTCGTATCTTGTGCATCGACTGCGGCTTCGCCTGGGTCTGACGCTGCGGGGAGGGCATCGGTCGAGACGATCGACGACAGGCCGGTTGGCTCCGAAGGCCTGGTGTCTTCAGCACGCACCACCCGCTCGCCTGTGGCCGCCAGCGTCAGCTTGGCCAGGCCCTCGGCTTCAGCAAGCAGACTCTCTCGGGCCAGCCCACCACCCCACTGTTGCCAGTCCATCAGCCGCGAGCGCTCGGCGTGCAAGGCCTGGCGGCGAGCGCGCAGTGCATCGCCCAGTTGCACGCTGGGCAGCGCCGCCAGTGCAGCGTCGGCTGCCTGCAAGGCCTGTTGCATGACATCGATTTCGTCTTCGGCCAGCGCGGTCTCGGCCTGCAGCAGCAGCGCTTGGAATCCCCGCAGCCTGTCGTCACTGTCTGGCCTGGGCTTGTGCACGGCGGCAGGCTTGGCAGCGCGAGCCGGCGCGGGCTGTTGGGCGAGCAGCCACTGCTCAAAACGGCGGTCCAGCGCACTGGTCAGGGTGCCATCGGCCAAGGCGGGCATGGCCTGCCAGTGCTGAGTCGGTGTCTGGGCCTGCGTCCTGGAGGCGTCAAGCTGCGTCGCGATGGCTGCCTCGCTGACCTGGCTTGATGTATCGGTCAGCGCCTGGGTTGCAGCCTGGGTTGCAGCCTGGGCGGGAGGTTGGTCAAGCTCGGCGAGCCAAGCCAGTCGAGCTTCCACCAGCACTGCGGTTTGCACTGCCGCAGCCAGGGTCTGGGCCAGCAAAGTGGCCGTTGCTGCCTTGGGGGCCAGCTCGTGTATCGCCAGGGCTGCCTGGCAGGTCTGGTCGGTGTCGCCCGGCATGCCGCAGGCGGCAGCTTGGGCGCAGGCTTGATGCAAATCGGTCACGGCGCGCGTGGCCTCAGCCGTCCAGCGCTGCAGGCGTTGCTGCTGTTCGGCGCTGTCGCGCATCGCGGCATCCAGGCCTTGGCGTAGGTCCTTGAAACGGCTCAGCTGATCGGCTTCCAGCCGGCTGGCGTCCAATGCATCCCAGTCGCGGTCGATCGCCACAAGATGGTTGAGTGCCACCGCCTGCGGGTCGCTCAAGCCGGCCAGCGCCGCGATCAACGTTTGGGCTTTGGCGCGCGACTCGCGCTGTGCCACCGCCGCTTCGAGCCGGCGTTTGGCCTCGCTGTGGACCCGTCGGTCGTGGTTGCGGAACTCGCGCTCGGCCAGGCGCAGAGCGTCTTCACCTGCCAGCAGTGCGACTGCGGCGAGCTTGATGTCGAGCGAGGGCGATCCGATCGCCACTGCCAGCAGCGCTGAATCGTCGCCTTGCGCCAGGGTCAGTCTGGGGCTCCACAAGGCTTTGTCGGCTTCTATTTTTTGGGCCCTGATCTCGGCCTTGGAGGGCCCCGCAGGTAGGAGCTTCTGGGTGGGCTGCGCGGCAGCAGGAGTCGCTTTCGGTGCGCCAGGGACGCCGCGTTTCTTGAAGAGCCAGCTCAGCATGGGGTCGCGGTGCGAGGCACCGACCAGGTCGGTAGAACGGATGAAGGCGGGGCGGTCGCCGGCGCTGCGCGCAGTGTAGGTGCAGTGCGATCAGGCCGATCCGCGCGCTCCTGGGTTGGAACTTGTAGCCGGCGCCAGCGTGCGGGCTGTCATCCAGCCCAGCAGCGGAGGGTCGAGCAAGAAAGCGTCGAATGAGGGCTGCGCCAGCGCGGCGACATCTTGCGTTGCGCCGGACTTGGCAGCCCACATCCACGCATCGCTGCGTGCATTGCGCCGCGCTGTCAGGGCTCGAGCCGCATCGTCACGAGAATGCGCGCGACCATGTTGTAGGCCGCGATCACGCCCACCAGCTCGAACATTTTCTGATCGCTGCCGAGCACGGCGCGGGCACGGGCGAAGGTGGCGTCACTGACCTTGACCTGGCGCGTCATCTCGACCACCAGTGCGAGCGCGGCTTGTTGGTCGGGGTCGAACAAGGGATTGGTGGCGAGCGCGCTGTCCTCGCCCAAGCGGCGCAGCGCGGCCAATTGCGCCGGGCTGCCGCCGGCTGCCAGGTAGAGCGGCGCATGGTGGTGGAGCTCGAACTCGGCGCCGGTCAGCGCCGCGACGCCGCACATCGCCAGCTCTCGCAGCAGCGGGGGTAGGTCCAGCGAGCCACGAACCCGGCCTATCAATTCGCCCCAACCGGTGGCAAACGCCGGGCTGTGCAGCAGCAAGCGGTCTAGGTCCGTCAAGTCGCCGCCTCGGCGCTTGCGGATCGAGGCCACCAGATCGGGCGGGCCGACCTGGTCGTTGCTGAGCAAGGGAAGTCGGGTCATCTGCAGTCCTGGTTGCGGCGGGCGAGGCAGTGTTGAGGCTATTTGAACAAGTCCTTGACCCGGTCGGTCCAGCTCTTGGCATTGGGCGAATGTTTCTCGCCGCCTTTCTTCAGCGCCTCATCTAACTCCTTGAGCAGCTTGCGCTGGTGCTCGGTGAGTTTGACGGGCGTCTCCACCGAGACATGGGCGTAGAGGTCGCCGGGATAGCTCGAGCGAAGGCCTTTGATGCCCTTGCCGCCCAGCCGGAAGGTCTTGCCATGCTGGGTGCCTTCGGGCAACTCGATTTCGGCCTTGCCGGCCAGCGTGGGCACTTCGATTGACCCACCCAGCGCGACGGTGGTGAACGACACTGGCACGGTGCAGTGCAGGTCGTCGCCATCGCGCTCGAAGAGGTCGTGGTCCTTGATGCGGATCTCGATGTAGAGGTCGCCTGCCGGACCGCCGTTGGTACCCGGTTCGCCATTGCCGGCCGAGCGGATGCGCATGCCTTCGCCGATACCGCCGGGGATCTTGACCTCGAGCGTCTTTTGGCGCTTGATCTTGCCCGCACCGTTGCAGGTGGTACAGGGTTCCGGAATGATCTTGCCGCTGCCGTGGCAGTGTGGACAGGTCTGCTGGATGCTGAAAAAACCCTGGCGCATGTGCACAGTGCCGGCGCCGTTGCAGGTGCTGCAGGTCTTGGCGCTGGTGCCGGGCTTGGCGCCGGTGCCGTGGCAGGTGTCGCAACTCTCCCAGCTCGGGATGCGGATCTGCGCATCCTTGCCTCGCGCAGCTTCCTCGAGTGTGATCTCCATCGCATAGCTCAGGTCGGCGCCACGAAAGACTTGCTGCCCACCGCCGCCACCGCGGCGGCCGCCGCCGTTGAAGATGTCGCCGAAGATGTCACCAAAGGCCTCGGCGAAACCGCCCATGCCCTCAGCGCCTGGACCGCCCCGGTTGGGATCGACGCCGGCGTGGCCATGTTGGTCGTAGGCCGCGCGCTTCTTCGGATCCGAGAGCATCTCGTAGGCCTCCTTGGCCTCCTTGAACTTTTCTTCGGACTTCTTCGCGTCGTCGCCTTCACCCTGGTTGCGGTCCGGGTGGTGCTTCATGGCCAGCTTGCGGTAGGCCTTTTTGATGTCGTCATCGGCGGCGTTCTTGGGCACGCCGAGGATGTCGTAGAAATCGCGCTTGGCCATGGATCAATCTCGGACTTGAAAAACTAAACCGCCGCGTTGAGGGACAGGCTGTGTGGGCTGTCACCCCGAACGCGGCGAAATGCAGACGCAGCCTCAAGGGCTGCGGCCCCTATCACTTCTTGACTTCCTTGAATTCGGCGTCGACCACATTGTCGTCGGCCGCGGCCTTCGGCGCTGCGCCAGGCGCTTCTGTGCCTGCAGGGCCACCCGCTGCGGCTGCCGCAGCAGCTTGTTCGGCGTACATCTTCTCGCCCAGCTTCTGGCTTACCGTCATCAGGGCTTCGGTCTTGGCGTCGATCGTCGCCTTGTCTTCGCTCTTGATCGCTTCCTCGGCATCCTTGAGCGCAACCTCGATTTTCTCCTTCTCGCCGGCGTCGAGCTTGTCGCCGTATTCGGTCAGGCTCTTCTTGACGCTGTGTACGCTGGCTTCGCCCTGGTTGCGGGCCTGGACCAGTTCGAGCTTTTTCTTGTCGTCGGCAGCATTGAGCTCGGCGTCTTTCACCATCTGCTGGATCTCGGCTTCGGTGAGGCCGGAGTTGGCCTTGATGGTGATCTTGTTCTCCTTGCCGGTGCCCTTGTCTTTGGCGCCGACGTGCAGGATGCCGTTGGCGTCGATGTCGAACGACACTTCGATCTGCGGCGTGCCACGGGCGGATGGCGGAATGCCTTCGAGGTTGAACTCGCCCAGCATCTTGTTGCCGGCGGCGATTTCACGTTCGCCCTGGAACACCTTGATCGTGACCGCCGGCTGACCGTCTTCTGCGGTGGAAAAAGTTTGCGCGAACTTGGTTGGAATGGTGGTGTTTTTGGTGATCATCTTGGTCATCACGCCACCCATGGTTTCAATGCCCAAAGACAAGGGGGTCACGTCGAGCAGCAGCACATCGGTGCGGTCGCCAGATAAAACTTGACCTTGAATCGCAGCGCCTACGGCCACGGCTTCGTCAGGGTTGACGTCCTTACGCGGCTCTTTGCCGAAGAACTCTTTC
>CALQBT020000020.1 GCA_943328885.2 Bordetella parapertussis
GAGCCCCCTGCATCGTCGCACCCAGGATCTGATCGTTGGGACCGTGCATCGGCCGCGGTGCCAGCACCCGTGTGCAGGAGGCGGTCGACCTGCGCCGATCAATTTGGTCGAGCTGACGGTCAGCCTTGGCGTGCCGCGCCGGGCGCTGCACACTTGCCTAGAGCGGAGCAGATCGACGCTGGTTTGAGCAGTGCGGCGCCACGGCGTCGCGCCAGGCGACATCTGCTGGCGGTGTTCGGATGGGCTGGCCCACAGGCTGGCTGACACTGCGATCCCCCGCCTGTTGCAAGTCCATGAAGCGCTGCCGCAATCCGGCCGAGCCATGATGGACGCCGCAAACGTGGCTGGTGGCCGAGACAAGATTTCGCTGATACTCATTAGAGTCCAGGGAGGGGCGGCCAAGAGCTTGCGGAGGTGGCGATTCGGGCGCTGATGTCAGGCGCCCACGCCGCAAGCCGACGCGGTGGCGATGTCGACCAGGGTCAATCCGAAAAAAAGGGGCAAGCATGGGCAGACTGCTGATGTCGCTGGACGGGGTGGTGATCAAAGAGGTTCAGATCACCAAGGACAAGACCACGCTGGGCCGACGCCCTTACAACGACCTGGTGATCGACAGCCTTGCCATCAGCGGCGAGCATGCGCTGCTGCAAATGGCAGGTCAAGACGTCTTCATTGAAGACCTCAACAGCACCAACGGCACCTACATCAACGGCAAGCCGATCAAGCGGCAGCAACTCAGGCACCTCGACACGGTGGAGATCGGCAAGTACAAGATCAGGTATTTGGTCGACGACCCAACAGGCGAGGTCCGCATCCAGGCCGGGCGCATCGGCGGCAACGGCGCGCCGGCCTCTGTCCCGGCTGCGCCGCTGACCGGTGAATTCTTGCCCCCCGCAGCGCCGGCCGAGAGCGCCCCGCCTGGCGGCGCGTCGATCAAGGTGCTCAACGGGCCCGCGGCCGGTCGTGCGGTGGTCCTGACCAAGGTCGTCACCACCGTCGGCAAACCCGGTGTGCTGGTGGCGGCGATCACCAAGCGGCCTCAGGGCTATGTGCTGGCCCACGTCGAAGGTATGCAGCGGCCTTGCATCAATGGCGTGCCTGTCAGCGGCGAGACCGCGGCGCTCAGCCACGGCGATCTGATCGAGTTGGCTGGTACCCAGGTGCAGTTTCTGCACGACTGAGGCCCGGTCTGGCCGCGGCGTGATCCAATCGACGGTCTTGCGAGGCGCGCGGGCGCTGCGCAGGATCCGGTGTGCGGAATTCGCGGCTGCGCGCTTGCACCCACCGCGTCAGCGCTGCACCATTGTCCAATTCGTCTGAGGCCATGCCCAAGGCGCCCTCAACTGCCGGCTCCAAAGGCCGCCAAAGCCATGCAAATCCGTGTTCTGGGCTGTTCGGGCGGCATCGCCGCCGGCTGCCGCACCACCGCTTTCCTGCTCGACGACGATCTGCTGATCGACGCCGGCACCGGTCTGGGAGATCTCAGCCTCGACGCGCTGGCGTGCATAGACCATGTCGTGCTCAGTCACTCTCACCTCGACCATGTGCTGGGCGTGCCCTTGCTGGCCGACAGCGTGATGCGGCACCGTGCCGGCCGGCCGCCGATCCAGGTCTATGGCCTGCCCGCCACGGTGGCCGCGCTGCGTGACCATGTATTCAACGGTGTGATCTGGCCCGATTTCACCCGACTGCCCAGCGCCGACCGGCCGGTGTTGGCGCTGCGAACCTTTGACACCGGCCAGGTGCTGGAGTTCGGTCAGCGCCGCATCGAGGTGCTGCCCGCAAGCCATACCGTGCCGGCAGTGGGCTTTGCGCTGCTGGGCCGTGGCGACGGCGGAGCCTGGGTCTTCACCGGCGACACCGGTCCCAACCCGGCGCTGTGGCAGCGGCTGCGCTCGCTGCGCGTTCGTCACTTGGTGATCGAGACCACCTTCCGCGACGACGACCACCCGGTGGCCAGCGCCAGCCTCCACCTCCACCCTGCGGCGCTGGGTCTCGAACTGGCTCAGTTGGCCGAGGGCACCGAGGTCCACATCACCCATGTCAAGCCGGGGGAGATGCCAACGGTGATGGCTGAGATCGGCGCGCTCGACCCGCGGCACCGGATTCGGGCCTTGGCCGCAGGGCAGGTGATGGTGTTGGCGTGACGACCAGGCGCTGACAACAAATGTCGACCCGGTCGGCCGGGATGTGACGCAATTTGGCAGCTTCGGCCGCCAAAGCTCAGCGAATTTGGCGTCAGCCACTCAAAAGCCAGGAAAATCAGGCTGGCACGCGAACTGCACTGCTGAGTTGTCCCCACCCTTCAACCCCATTGTCCAGGAGCGACATCCATGAAGCGCATTCAGCAAGGTTTTACCCTCATCGAACTGATGATCGTCGTCGCGATCATCGGCATCTTGGCGGCGGTAGCGCTGCCGGCTTACCAGAACTACACCTACAAGGCCAAGTTTGCGGAAGTAAATACCGTCGCCGCTGCCTATCAGACGGCCGTCGCAGTTTGTGCGCAGGAACTGGGCACCCTGACCGGCTGCGATTCGGGTACCAACGGTATTCCCGCGACGCAAGCGACGACGCATGTGGCTTCCGTCGCGGTCACCGCTGGCGTCATCACCGTGGTCCCCACCGCAACGACCAGCGCCGCCTCGACACTGATTCTGACCCCTACAGTCGGTTCAGGTGCCTTGACCTGGGCCAGAACCGGCAGCGGCTGCTTGACAGCGCAAGGCTCGGTACCGATTCTTTGCAAGTAGCGATCCTCGAGACTGGAAGTACAGGCTGCGGCCGATGCCGAAGTCTGTAACTTTCGCCTTTGTGCCGTGAAATCGGCACTGCTCGCGGCCAATCCCGCCACCAAGGGCCGCCTTCGGGCGGTCTTTTTTTGGCCGCAGCGTGCCGCCCATGCGCCGATAAGCGGCGTCACGCGGCTTGGCAACGGCACCGGTGAGTTCTGCCGCGGGTTGAACCTGCGCCGAACCCTTGGGTTGAAGTCTTCTGAACGGCTGCTAGCATGCCGGCGCGCCCATTCCAGGGCATTGACCCAGGCGCCACAGCATGCTCTCCCCTTCCCGCACCCCATCGTTTGATCCGCTGCTACTGGCCGCTACCCTGCTGGCCAGCTGCGTGCCCACCTTGCTGGCCTACAACCAGCCGCCGTCGGCCACGCTGCTCAACCAGTGCGTGGCCGTGGCGCTGTGGGGCGGGGTGGTGATGGTGATGCCTCTGGCCACCACGCGCAGGCTTGGGGCGACGATCGCAGCCTTGCTGGGCGCGCTGGCGATCGTCGGTGCAGCGGCTTTTGGCAGCTGGGCTTTCGGCGCGCTACCGTTGTCGCTGGCGCTACAGGCGCTGGGCTTGCTGGCCGGCGCGGCGCTGCTGGCCGGCAGCGGCGCCAGCGCTTCCAGTGGCCCAGGCGGGCCCGCAGCTTTCGGGGCGCTGGCGCTGGGCTTGTTGGTCGCCGGCCTGGCCGGCAGCGCGGTGGCGCTGCTGCAGGTGTTTGCGCCCGAATGGATAGATGGCAACTGGATCGCCCATTCAAGCCTGGCGGGTCGGGCGGTGGGCAACCTGCGCCAGCCCAACCACTTGTGCAGCCTGCTGCTGTGGGCGCTGGTGGCCGGGGTCGCACTGCATGAGCTGCGGTGGCTGCCACGCGCCGCGTTGTGGGCGCTGACGGTCTTGATGGTCTGGGCGTTGGAGTTGACCGCTTCGCGAACTGGCGCGGTGGGCCTGGGGCTGCTGCTGGGTTGGGCGCTGCTGGACCGTCGCCTGTCTCGCTCGGCGCGCTGCTTGCTGGCCGCCACGCCCTTGCTCTACGCGCTGGCGTATGGCGCGATGGCCTGGTACGGCCGCTTGAGCCACCAAGCGCTGGGCGCTGGGGCCAGGCTGCTGGCCCAGGACGCGGTGACCGTCGACAGCCCCAACTCGCGGATGAACATCTGGCACAACACCGTCGATCTGATTGCGGCCCAGCCCTGGACCGGGGTGGGTTTTGGCGAGTTCAACCTAGCGTGGACGCTCAGCCCGTTTGCCAACCGGCCTACCGCTTTCTTCGACCACAGCCACAACCTGCTGCTGCAACTGGCGGTCGAACTCGGCCTGCCCGCGGCCGCGATGGTGAGCTCTTTGCTGCTGCTGGCGCTGTGGCAAGGGCTGCAGCGCGCTCGCCGGGCCAGCGGCGATAGCAGCCTGGTGGCGCGCGCCAGCCTGATGCTGGTGATCACGGTGGCTTTGCACAGCCTGGTCGAATACCCGCTGTGGTACGCCTATTTTCTGCTGCCTGCCGCGCTCGCCTGGGGCTTTGTGCTGGGTGTGCCGGCCACGACGCTCCCGTCGCTGGCGCAGCAGACGACGCCACAGACCCTCCGCTGGGGGCCGATCGCCGGCCTGCTGATGTCACTGGCCGGTGCCTGGTCGCTGCTGGACTACCAGCGCGTGGTGGCGATCTACGCGCCGGCCGAGGTTGCCGAGCCGCTGACCAAGCGCATCGAGCAAGGTCAGTCCAGCCCGCTGTTTGCCCACCATGCCGACTATGCTGCAGCGACCAACCCCAGCTCGGTGAGCAGCGCTGAACTGGGGTTTGCCCGGGCGCCGCACTCGCTGCTCGATACCCGGCTGATGATGGCCTGGGCTGAACGTCTGGCGGACCAGGGCCAGGTTGACCCCGCGCGCTGGCTGGCACAGCGCCTGCGAGAGTTCCGCAACCCGGAGGCCGATGCCTTCTTCGCGCCTTGCCGGGACGGCGCCGCGAGCGCTTTCCAGTGCCAGATGCCGATAGCCCCGCATGGCTGGCGCGAGTTTGTCGCGGCGCGGGCGACGGCCGCGGCATCGGGCCAGCCGCTGGCGCCGGCGTCCTCGGCCAGCCGGTGACCCGGTTCTGCGCCGCGTTGGTCGAATCGGCGGACACTGCCCATCACCCTGGCTTGGGAGTCGCCCTGCGCCTGTCGCCGATTGTCAGCAGTTCCCAGGTGCCCCGCGGGCCGGGCGCGCGTTTCGCCAACGAGTTTGCCCGTGGCTGCTGCAGGCAGACTGAATGCGGCCAGGGCTTGCACACCATCGCCGCCAAACCAGGCCACGAACCCGAGCCGGCCTTCGACCGCTGCAGGGTGACTGAAGCAAGTGCGCACTCGAGATCTTCGGGTACACCCTGATTCACAGAATGGGTCGTGCCGCGCAGACTGCACTTTGACCCTCCCGGTCGGAGCATGAATGGGCACAGAGCCTGCGCGATCGCGCTCTGTCGCCGCCGAAAATCAGACCTGAAATGCGCTTGCGAACGCTGCTCAAGGACATCGTCCGGGTCAGTGCCTGAGAACCGGCCATGATCGGCAGGAACAAGATCGCTTTGCCGACCGGCCAAGGGCTAGAATCAAAGCGGACTTCAGCGAAGTTCGGCCTTTCGAGACCAGACCAATTGGAATAGATTTAATTTCTGAGGCGTCAAGCAATGGCTAGCAATGGGATAATTTCAAATACCGCTCAAGCATATCCGCAGACCTATGCCAGAAAATTTGTGGCGCTGGATAGAGTCGTGCTCAAGGAAAATCAACAGAATCTTCGGGTGCAGATGGAAAAATTGAACCAACAGCATCAGGCGTTGGTAAAAGAAGAGCTTCAAGTCAAGGAGCAGCTGAAGGATAATGAAGAAAAGAGAATTGAAGTGAATAAGCGGATGAGCCGGCCGGGCCAAATTGTAGATAAAACGGTTTAGTTGGGTCTGTTTCGCGGCGGCGACTGGCAGCAAGCGCCAGCCCCGGCTTTCAGCAAAAATTCCTTATGCATCAGGGGCTGCGAGCCAGTGACCCGATTTGCCGCCGCGCTTTTCTATCAAGCGGACGCCGCCGATCACCATGCCGCGGTCGACCGCCTTGCACATGTCGTAAATCGTCAGCAGGCCCAGTTGCACCGCGGTCAAGGCCTCCATCTCGACACCGGTCTTGCCCACGGTCTCGGCCTGCACGCTGATGTGCACCGCGCTGGCCGCCGCGTCGATGCTGAACTCCACCGCGACACGGGTCAGCGGCAGCGGGTGGCACAGCGGGATCAGTTCGGCGCATCGCTTGGCGGCCTGGATTGCGGCGATGCGGGCGATGCCGATCACGTCGCCTTTCTTCGCGTTGCCTTCGCTGATCAGTGCCAAGGTAGCAGGCTGCATGTGTATGCTGCCGACCGCACGTGCGATGCGATGGCTGTCGGCCTTGGCGGCGACGTCGACCATGTGGGCCTGGCCGTGAGGGTCAAAGTGGGTCAGGGGTGAGCTCATGGCGTCAGGTTCAGCGAAACAACTGGGAAACAAGGCTGCGACATGATAGAAGATGGCCTGTTGCGGCCAATGCTCACCGGCGCTCAGCGCAGTTCACCCCCTTGACACACAGACCCGCACAAGCGCTCGTTCAGGACCCACGCTTGACACCCCGCCCACTGACTGTGCCGCGTCGTCAGCCGTCTTTTGCGGGCGCTGTCGTCACAAGACCGTCGGGCCGCGCAGGGTTGTGTGTGCTGCTGGTGCTGAGCTTGGCGCTGGGCGCTGTTGCGCCGGCCCAGGCCCAGCCCTCGGCCGGGGTCCGGCTGCCGGCGCTGGGCGAGGCAGCCTCAGAGGACTTCAGCCTGAGCCAGGAAAAGCGCACAGGCGAGCAGATCATGCGCGAGATCCGGCGCGATCCCGATTACATCGACGACCCGCAGCTGCTCGATTACCTGCAGTCGCTGTGGCAGCCGCTGGTGCAGGCAGCGCGCGCGCGCGGCGACATCGGCGTTGACACTGACAAGCTGTTCCCCTACGAGCCCTTTCTGGTGCGCGACCGCTCGGTCAACGCCTTTGCGCTGCCTGGCGGTTTCGTCGGCATTCACCTGGGGCTGATGGCGCTGACTGCGGCCCCTGACGAGCTGGCCTCGGTGCTCGCGCACGAGTTGTCGCACATCACGCGGCGCCACATCGCGCGCAGCATGACGGCCAATTCGCGCAGCAGCACGCTGAGCATGGCGGCGATGTTGCTGGGTTTGCTGGTGGCCAGCCGCGCTTCCAGTGTCGACGCGGCGCAGGCGGCGGTCGTCGGTGGCCAGGCTGCGATGGTCCAGGCCCAGCTCAACTTCTCGCGCGACATGGAGCGCGAGGCCGACCGCACCGGTCTGGCCTTGATGGGCGAGGCCGGTTTTGCGCCGGCCGGCATGGCCGGCATGTTCAACAAGCTAGACCAGTCGAGCCGGCTCAACGACAGCGGCGGCTTCCCCTACCTGCGCAGCCACCCGCTGACCGTAGACCGCATCGGCGAGGCGCGCCAGATCGTGCAAGCCGCTGGCGGCGGGGTCGTGCCCGTCGCGCCGCTGCTGCATTTGCTGATGCAGGCGCGGGCCAGGGTGTTGATGGACCCGGCTGCGCAGGCGTTGCGGCGGCTGCAGGGGCTGGACGCCCGAGGCCCGGTCGAGTCGCTGCCGCTGGCTGACCGGCTGGTCGGTTACTACACCGGCGCGCTGGCCTCGAGCAGCCTGCGCGACTTTGACCGCGCCGAGCGCAACGCGCGTGCGGCCCAGGCGCTGGGCGCCGCTGTCCCTGGCCAGCTCGGGCTGTCGCGTGCGCTGGCCAGGTTGGTGGCCCAACTGGCGCTGGCCCGCGGCGATGTGGCGGGTGCGACGCTGGCGCTGGCCGAGCCTGGCGCCGTGGACGATTCGCGCGCCGGCCTGATGCTGCGCGCCGAGCTGGCACTGGCCGAGGGCAGTGTCGGTGCGCTGCGTCACAGCGGCCAGGCGCTGCAAACCTGGGTCGCTGAGCACCGCGGCGATGCAACGGCCTGGCAGCTGCTGGCCCAGACCACCGAACGCCAAGGCCTACGGCTTCGTTCGCTGCGCGCCGATGCCGAGTCGCAGGCCGCACTCGGCAATCTGCCCGGCGCGATCGACCGGCTCCGCGCGGGGCAGCAAGCCGCGCGCAGTGGCGGCAGCGGCACGGACTTCATCGAGGCCTCGGTGATCGATGCCCGCCTGCGCGATCTGTTGGCACAGCGTCGCGCGCTGGTCGCAGACCAGCGACGAATCGGGCCGCAGCGCGAGCCTCAGGAATAGCGCGGTCGACGCGGCTGCGCGGTTCTCAGCGTGGCTGAACAGCCGCAAGCATCAGGACCCGGCGCGGCTGAACAGCCGCAAGCATCAGGCGTCAGAGCGGCTGAACAGCCGCTCCATGGCCACGTCGATCACCATGCCGCACACGCTGTAGATCAAGGAGCCGACCAAGGCTGCGCCAAAACCCGTGACCTTGAAGCCGTCGAGCACACCGGCCGCCAACTTGAATATCAGCGCGTTGATCACGAACAGGAACAAGCCCAGCGTGAGCACCGTGACCGGCAAGGTCAACAGCACCAGCAAAGGTCGCACCAGGGTGTTGAGCAGGCCCAGCACGAGCGCTGCGATCATCGCTGCGCCGAAGCTCGCGACCGTGACACCGAGCTCGAGGTTGGCCAGCAGCAGCAAGGCAGTGGCCAGCAGCAACCAACGCAGGATCAGTTTCATGACCGTAAGCATACAGCCCGCCCGTCTGGAATTTGGGCCGAACCGCTGCCTGCAAGACTGGCAGCCAGTCGTTCGAACAGCGTCAGCAGCCGCGCGGGACACCCGAAAACCCGGCAAATTCAGTCCGCCCAAGCCAAAAACACTGCCGGCATGGTCGCCGGTGCTGATTTACCTGGGCAAACCGCTTCTCAGCGGCATTGCCGCGCAGTACCATGACGCCCCAGCGGAGCTGAGAGAAACGCGGGCATGGCTTGCGACCCAGATCACCGCCCCACAACCACATATCCTGGAGAGAAACGACATGGCAACTGCGAAAAAGGCCGCCCCGGCCAAGAAGGCTTCCGCGGCCAAGACGGCGGCACCGGCTGTCAAGCGCACGCCCAACGCTGCTTTCATGAAGGCCGTGACGCCCAGCGCCCAACTGGCTGCGGTCATTGGTGACAAGCCCATGCCGCGCACCGAGGTGACCAAGAAGATCTGGGAATACATCAAGAAGAACAATCTCCAAGACCAAGCCAAGAAGACGATGATCAACGCTGACGCCAAGCTCAAGGAAATCTTCAAGGCCGATCAGGTGACGATGTTCGAGATGACCAAGCTGATCAGCGCGCATCTCAAGTGATGCGTCGCGGGGCTTGAGAGCCCCTTGCAGTGCCCAGAAAGCCGGCTCCGCGCCGGCTTTTGCTTTTCTGCGACCCGGCTGCCGCTCAACCGCTCAGCTGCGCGCCAGCCAACCGGCGCTGCACGAAATCGAGTCGGTCCTGGCCCCAGAACAGCTCGCCGGCGATCGCATAGGTCGGCGCGCCAAACACGCCCAGCGCGATCGCCCGTTCGGTGTTGGCGTCGTAGGTTTGCTGCACTTGGGCACTCTTCGAGTCGGCCAGACGCTGTGCGCTCAAGCCCCGCTCGGCCAGCAGCGCTGCCAGCGTGGCGGGGTCGGCGATGTGGCGATCCTCGGCCCACAGCGAGTGCATCAGCGCACCGGTGAAGGCCAGCGCGGCGGCCGTGCCGTCGTGCTGCTGCACCGCGATGATCAGCCGAGCTGCGTCGTCGCCTGGCACCGGAAAATGGGCGGGTTGCGGGTTCAGCGCGATGCCCAGATGCTGGCTGAAGCGGCGCAGCTCGACCAGCCGGTAGGCTTGGCGCTGCGGCGCGCGCTTCGGCAACGGCAGGCCGCCTGAGACGGGAAAGATCCGGCCGTAGTCTGCCGGCCGCAATTCGATCGTCGCGCCTGCAGCCTGGGCGATGTCCTGCAGCCGCTGGTGGCCCAAATAGGCCCAGGGCGACTGGGCAGTGAAGAAATACTCGATCACGGTGTTCATCAATAGGCTCCTTTGGGCGGGGAAATCAGTGTAGGGGGCGTGCGGCCGGCTGCCAGCATGGGCTTTAGAAAACGTCCGGTGTGGCTGCCCTCGCAGGCCGCGATCGCCTCGGGCGGGCCGACCGACAGCACCAGCCCCCCGCCCGCGCCGCCTTCGGGGCCCATGTCGATGATCCAGTCGGCGGTCTTGATGACGTCGAGGTTGTGCTCGATCACGACGATGGTGTTGCCGGCGTCACGCAACTGGTGCAGCACGCGCAGCAGCAGGTCGATGTCGGCGAAGTGCAGGCCGGTGGTTGGCTCGTCGAGGATGTAGAGCGTGCGGCCGGTGTCGCGCTTGCTCAGTTCCAGCGCCAGCTTGACGCGCTGGGCCTCGCCGCCTGACAGCGTGGTAGCGCTCTGGCCCAGCGTGATGTAGCCCAACCCGACGTCGAGCAGGGTCTGCAGCTTGCGCGCCAGTGCGGGCACGGCGCTGAAAAAGCCGCGCGCTTCTTCGACCGTCATCGCCAGCACCTGGTGGATGTTGCGCCCCTTGTAAGCCACCTCCAGCGTCTCGCGGTTGTAGCGCTTGCCCAAGCAGGTGTCGCAGGGCACATAGACGTCGGGCAGGAAATGCATCTCGACCTTGAGCACACCGTCGCCCTGGCAGGCTTCGCAGCGCCCACCGCCGGAGGCTGCGCCGACGTTGAAGCTGAAGCGCCCCGAGCCGTAGCCGCGCTCGCGCGCCATCGGCACCTCAGCGAAGAGCTCGCGGATCGGCGTGAACAAGCCGGTGTATGTGGCCGGGTTGCTGCGCGGCGTGCGGCCGATCGGGCTTTGGTCGACGTTGATCACCTTGTCGAAAGCGTCCATGCCCTCGATCTCGTCGTAGGGCGCGGGCTCGGTATGGCTGTGGTAAAGCTTGCGCGCCACGGCGGCATACAGCGTGTCGTTGATCAGCGTGCTCTTGCCGGATCCCGAGACGCCGGTCACGCAGGTCAGCAGGCCGACCGGAATCTCGGCGGTAACGTTCTTCAGGTTGTTGCCGCGGGCATTGATGATGCGCAGGCAGGTGGCGGTGGACGGCGTGTAAGCCGGCCAGGCCGAGGGCTTCTGCCCCTTGGGCTGGGTTTTGACCTCCAGCACCGCCGCCGCTGGCGCGTCCGGGGCCCAGCGGTGGCGCCGCTGCGGCACCTCGATGCGCAGTGTGCGCGCGAGATAGCGTCCGGTCAGGCTGGCGGGGTCGGCTGCGACCTCGGCGGGCGTGCCCTGCGAGATCACCTGCCCGCCGTGCACGCCGGCGCCTGGCCCCATGTCGACGCAATAGTCGGCGGCCCAAATCATGTCCTCGTCGTGCTCGACCACCAGCACGCTGTTGCCCAGGTCTCGCAGGTGGCGCAGCGTGCCGATCAAGCGCTCGTTGTCGCGCTGGTGCAGGCCGATGCTGGGCTCGTCGAGCACATACATCACGCCGGTCAGTCCGCTGCCGATCTGGCTGGCCAGCCGGATGCGCTGCGACTCACCGCCCGACAGCGTGTCGGCGCTGCGGTCCAGGCTGAGGTAGTTCAGCCCGACATCGTTGAGGAACTTCAGCCTGGCGCGGATCTCCTTGACCACCTTGTCGGCAATCTCGGCCTTGGCCCCCTGCAGCTTCAAGGTCTCGAAGTACAGCAGCGCCTCGGCCAGCGTCGCATGCTCGACCTGGTAGATCGCTTGGCGCGGAACGGCCGGATCGGTGCCCTGCAGGTAGACGTGGCGGGCCTCGCGCCGCAGCCTGGCGCCGCCACAATCGGCGCAGGGCTTGGCGGCTTGGTAGCGCGCCAGGTCTTCGCGCACCGCGACCGAATCGGTCTCGCGGTAGCGCCGCGCAAAGTTCGGGATGATGCCCTCGAAGGGGTGCGAGCGCTTGACACTGCGGGCCTTGCCCTTGGCGCGGTCCTTCTCGGTGCTGGCCTCGTAGACGAACTCGATCTCGTCCTCGCCCGAGCCGAACAGCAGCGCCTGCTGGGCCGCGGCCGGCAGGTCCTCGTAAGGCGTCTCGATGTCAAAGCCGTAGTGCCGCGCCACGCTCTCGAGCATCGAGTGGGTGTAGGCATTGCGCCGGTCCCAGCCCTTGACCGCGCCGCCAGCCAGGCTCAGCGACGGGAAAGCCACCACCCGCTCGGGGTCGAACACGGTCTGCACCCCCAGGCCATCGCAGTGCGGGCAGGCGCCCATCGGCGCGTTGAACGAGAACAGTCGCGGCTCCAGTTCAGGCAACGAGTAGCTGCACGCCGGGCAGGAAAACTTGCTGGAGAACAGGTGTTCTCGACCGTGGCTTCCTGGCCGCTGTGCGTCGGCCCCATCCATCTCGAGCGCGATCGCCCGGCCGTCGGCAGCGCGCAGTGCGGCCTCGAAACTCTCGGCCAGCCGTTGCTTCATCTCAGGCCTTGTTTTGAGGCGGTCGATCACGACGTCGATGTCGTGCTTCTCGTTCTTCTTCAACTCGGGCAGTTCGCTGGCCTCGGCGATCTTGCCGTCGATGCGGAAGCGCACATAGCCGCGTGCCTGCATGTCGGCAAACAACTCGACGAACTCGCCCTTGCGGTCGCGCACCACCGGGCTGAGCACCATCAGCCGGGTGTCCGCGGGCAGTGCCAGCACCGCGTCGACCATCTGGCCCACGCTCTGGGCCTGCAGCGGCAGGTCGTGGTCGGGGCAGTAAGGCGTGCCGGCGCGGGCGTAGAGCAAGCGCAGGTAGTCGTGGATCTCGGTCACCGTTCCGACGGTCGAGCGCGGGTTGTGGCTGGTGGCTTTCTGCTCGATGCTGATCGCCGGGCTCAAGCCCTCGATCACGTCGACATCGGGTTTGTCCATCAGTTGCAGGAACTGCCGCGCATAGGCCGACAGGCTCTCGACATAGCGGCGCTGGCCTTCCGCGTACAGCGTGTCGAAAGCCAGGCTGGACTTTCCCGACCCGGACAGCCCGGTGATCACGACCAGCGCGTGCTTGGGGATGTCGAGGTCGATGTTCTTGAGGTTGTGGGTGCGTGCGCCGCGGATCTGCAAGTGAGTCGCACCAGCGGGCAGCGGTCGCGCGTTGTCTGGCCTGGGCTTGGCCTGCAGGCCAGGCGGCGCTGCGGGCAGCGCTTCGCGGGTGGAATCAGGAGCGGACATGGCGGACATTCGGCGAGGGCAACCGGCCATCATAGCGGCCGGGTCAGGCGCCAGGCGCCGGTCAGCTTTGCAGCACGCGCAGGATCTCGAGGCCATAGGCCTCGAGCTTCTTGACGCCGACCCCGCTGATGCCAGCCAGCGCGTCCAGCGTGTCGGGCGCCTCGCGGGCCATCTCGGCCAGCGCGGCGTCGTGGAACACCACAAAAGCCGGCAGGTTGTGCTCGCGGGCGACCTCGCCGCGCCAGGCCTTGAGCGCGTCAAAGCGTGCCAGCCCGGCTTCGTCCAGGGGCAGGGGCGGCGGCTTGCCGGCGCCGCGACCCGTGCCAGCTTGCGTGGCCTTGCCCCCTTTGGCTGAGCGCCCGGCAGGCGGTTCGGCAGGCACGCGCAGCATGATCGGCACCTCGCCTTTGAGCACCGCGCGGGCCGAATCGGTCAGCTCCAGCGTGTTGAACTCACCCGCGCTGCGCACATGGCCGAGCGCGATCAGCTGGCGCAGCACGCCGCGCCAGGCCTGCTCGGCGACCTCGGCGCCGATGCCGAAGGTCGACAGCCGGTCATGGCCGCGCTGCGTGACCTTCTCGGTGACCTTGCCGCGCAGCACGTCGATCAGGTGCCCGGCGCCAAAGCCGTAGCCGCTTTGCTGGTGGAAGCGGTAGATGCAGCTCAGTGCTTTGCGCGCAGCGTCGGTGGCGTCCCACACCGCCGGCGGCTGCAGGCAGTTGTCGCAGTTGCCGCAGCGGTAGCGCGGCGCGGCGTCGGGCAATTCGTCGTCTGCGCCGGGCAGGCTGTGCTCGCCGAAATACGCCAGCAGCCGCAGCCGCCGGCAGTCGTGGGCCTCGGCCAGCGCCAGCAAGGC
>CALQBT020000021.1 GCA_943328885.2 Bordetella parapertussis
AACCGGTGCGCCAACTCCCAGGTCGTGCCACGGCCCTTGATCGGCTCGGGCGGTAATCCGTGGACAAATGGCGACGTCTGATCGGCTGGAGTCGGCCGGAAAATCTGAATCGGGATGCGTCGCATGCTGTCAATATATACAGCAACTGTTCATCCGTCCAGCACTTCACCCTTCAAGCGGCTACCAAGGCCGCGCCATCGGCGCCGGCCAAGCCAGCAGACGCCGTGGATCCGGCTCCGCCGGTCCACCAGCGTCCGCTCCCCTGGGGGGTGAGCCCGGACGGACGGGCCTACCTGCGCAGGCACGGTCGCCTGGCGAACCGGCCGACCTCTGTTCGGCCGTGGAATGCGCCGAAGGCGCTACGGGGGGGCTAATATTCGCCGCTGCCGTTGCTGCCGGGGGCCAGGTTGTCGAACTTGGTCAAGGGCTTCAAGAAAGTGAGCTTGGTCGTGCCGACTGGGCCATTTCGCTGCTTGGCGATGATGATCTCGGCAATGCCAGGCTCCTTGCTCTCCTTGTTGTAGTAGTCGTCGCGGTAGATGAACATGATCACATCGGCATCTTGTTCGATCGCACCGGATTCGCGCAGGTCGCTCATCATCGGCCGCTTGTCGGTGCGTGTCTCGACCGAACGGTTGAGCTGCGACAGCGCGATCACCGGACACTGCAACTCCTTGGCCAGCGCTTTCAGGCCGCGCGAAATCTCGCTGATCTCGGTGGCACGGTTCTCGCCGTCGCTCTTGCCCGTGCCGCTCATCAGCTGCAGGTAGTCGACCACGATCAGGCCGAGCGTGCCACCGAACTGGCGCGCCATCCGGCGCGACCTGGCCCGCACCTCGGCCGGGTTCAGCGCCGGGCTCTCGTCGATGTAGAGCTGGGCCTTGCCAAGACGTTCTGCGGCCTCGGTCAGTCGGGTCCACTCGTCGTCGCGCAGCCGGCCTGTGCGAAGCCCGCTCTGGTCGATGCGGCCCAGCGAGCCGATCATGCGCAGCGCCAGCTGCGAGGCACCCATTTCCATCGAGAACACCAACACCGGCAGTTCTTCGTTGACCGCCACCGCTTCGGCGATGTTGATCGCCAGCGCCGTCTTGCCCATCGACGGCCGCGCCGCCACGATGATCAGATCGCCTTTTTGCAGGCCTGCAGTCATGCGGTCAAGGTCGAAGAAACCTGTGCGAACGCCGGTGACCTCTTCGGCACCGTTCTCGGCCAGTTCGGTGACACGGTCGATCAACTGCATCGTCAGCTTGTCGACGCCGATGAAGCCCTGCTTGTTGCGCGAACCCTCCTCGCCAATCTTGAAGATCTTGCCCTCGGCTTCATCGAGGATTTGCGAGACTTGCCGACCCTGCGGGTTGAAGGCATTGGTGGCGATGTCATCGGCGGCCGAGATCAGCTTGCGCAGGATGGCGCGCTCGCGAACGATCTCGGCATAGCGCCGCAGGTTGGCCGCGCTGGGCACGCTCTGAGCCAGCGCGTTGAGGTAGGCCAGACCGCCGCAGGACTCGGCCTTGCCGTTGCTCTGCAACTGCTCGAACACCGTGATCACGTCGGCCGGCTTGTTGCCATTGATCAGCGCGGCGATCACGATGAAGATCTCGCGGTGCTCGTAGCGGTAGAAGTCCCCCTCGCTGACCTGATCGCCGGCACGGTCCCAGGCCATGTTGTCGATCAGCAGGCCGCCCAGAACGCTTTGCTCGGCCTCGACCGAATGTGGCGGCACCCTCAAGCGAGCCACCTCGTCGTCGGGTTGTGAACTGCTGGGAGACGGACGGAAGACGGCGGACATCGGCTGTGAATCTCGGGCTGGAGCTTGTCCGACCATCATACGGCGAGGGTCGGCACCGTCCTGTGGACAAGGCTGTGGAAATTCAGGGGACTGTCACTGAACAAGATGGAACAGCGCCAATGAAAAAGGCGGCCAATGGCCGCCCTACGCGTGAAAGCGAGGTCCTGATCAGGCCTGCTCTGGCACGACCTTGACGGTGATTTCGACCACCACGTCGGTGTGCGCAGCCACTTGAACCGGATGCTCGCCGACGGTCTTGAGGGGACCGCTGGGCATGCGAACCTGGGACTTGATCAGCTCGAAACCGAGCTTTTTCAGGCCTTCGGTGATGTCGGCATTGGTGACGGAGCCGAACAAGCGGCCATCGACGCCAGCCTTTTGGGCGATCGTGACGACCTTGCCGCTGAGCTTGTCGCCCACGGCCTGCGCCGCTGCGAGCTTGTCGCTGGCGGTCTTCTCGAGTTCGACGCGCTTGAGTTCGAACTCTTTCTTCGCAGCTTCGGTCGCCCGACGGGCTTGCTTGGTGGGGATCAGGAAGTTGCGGGCGTAGCCCGACTTCACATTGACCACATCACCCAGGTTGCCCAGGTTGGCCACTTTTTCCAGCAGGATGATTTGCATGAACGAGGCTCCTTCAGACGCGATGCTGGTCGCTGTACGGCACCAGCGCCAAGAAGCGCGCGCGCTTGATCGCGGTGGTCAGTTGGCGCTGATAGAAAGCGCGCGTGCCCGTCAGCCGGGCCGGCGTGATCTTGCCGTTCTCGCCGATGAAATCGCGCAGCACATCGACGTCCTTGTAATCGATCTCGACCACATTGGCGACGGTGAAACGGCAGAAGCGCTTGCGCTTGAACAGCAGCGACTGCGTGTTGCGCTTGGGCTTGCGGTCTTTGGAAAACTTACCTTTACCTCTTGGCGGGGGCATGGTGTACCTCTTTTCTATGTGTTGCCGACCGCAGTCGGCAGTGAATCAGATGATGGCGAGAGTGCGAGCGCGCCAGGGGTCAGTTCGGTGATGTGAAACAGCAATCCGCGTCCGTTGCGGGCTGAAGCCAGGAAACCGCCGTACAGACCGGCTTGCCCCAACATCAGTGCGCCCATTGGCTTTGCGATCGCCCCAATGGCCAAGGCCTTGATCTCCAGACAGACCCGGCGAGGCTGCCCGTCTTCGGTGACCATGGACTCATGTTGCAGCCTGCAGTCGATGACTGGCAGGCCGGCAGGGGTGTAGCGCAAGACACCTCGTTCGAGCAGTTGGGCCGACAAGACCATTCGGTTCATCGGCACCGCAGACTCGAGCGCGGCAGCGGTGGCTTCAATCAGGCGCTGGCCTCCTGCTGGTGCGAAGACTTGCGCGACTCTTCCTTCTCGACCGCCTTCATCATGACCGAAGGCGTGGTCTCGGCCTTGGCTTTGGACACCGTCAGGTGTCGCAGCACGGCGTCATTGAACTTGAAACCGGTCTCGATCTCAGCCAGGGTTTCCTTGCTGCACTCGATGTTCAGGCACACATAGTGGGCCTTGGCGAGTTTCTGGATCTGGTAGGCCAGCGCGCGCCGACCCCAGTCCTCGACCCGGTGCACCACGCCAGCGGCAGTGGTGACGGTGGTCTTGATACGTTCCAGCATGGCTGGAACCTGTTCGCTCTGATCCGGATGGATCAACAGCACGATTTCATAATGACGCATAGACACTCCTTGTGGTTTCCGGGGATCGGAAGCTGCCCGACCTGCTCATCTGCCAGAAGGCAGAAGAATGCGCGTCGAATGACCGGTGCAGCAAAGGGAAAGCCAATGATTGTAGCGCAGTGGACGGGTCAGCTCAGCTGGGAGCCTTGGGGCTTGTCCGGCGAAGGCCGACGCAGCGCGTCGACCATGGCAAGCTCAGCTGGTTTCGGCGGCGGCGTCAACCAGCTCACCAGCACCAGCACCGCGAAGCCCAAGGGCACACCGAACACCCCGGCGGCCACCGGGTCGATGCCGAACCAGCGCCCGTCAGCGCCGGACTCACCCAAGCCCAGCCAGACGCGCGGGCCGGCCAGGTTGCGCGCCATATAGCCCAGACACACCGCAGCGCCGGCCAGCATGCCAGCCACAGCGCCAGCACGGTTGGCGCGGCGCCAGAAAATACCCATCACCAGCGCCGGAAAAAAGGCGGCTGCCGCGAGCGAGAACGCCGCGGTGACAAAGGGCAGGATGTCGGCGATGCGCAGCGATGCGACCCAAGCCGCCAGCACCGCGCAGACCAAGACCATCATCTTGCTCAGCATCACCCGCTTGATCGCCGAAGCCCGCGGATTGACGACGCGAAAGAAGAAGTCGTGAGCCAGCGCATTGGAGATCGTCAACAGCAAGCCGTCAGCCGTCGACAGTGCCGCGGCCAGGCCACCTGCGGCCACCAGGTAGGTCACGACCAGCGGCAATCCGCCCAGCTCCGGCGCCGCCAGCACGATCATGTCGGCGCCCAAGCGCAACTCGGCGAACTGCAGCACACCATCACCGTTGATATCTTGCACCGACACCAGCGAGCCATCGAGCTTGCTCCAGCGTCTGATCCAGTCGGGCAGGCTGCCGAACGCCGAGCCCACGAGTTCGGTGAAGACCTGGTACTTGACCATCACGGCGAGCGCCGGCGCGCTGAGGTAGAGCAGCACGATGAACAACAGCGACCACCCCACCGATCGCCGTGCCTCAGCCACCGTGGCCGTGGTGTAGCAGCGCGTGAGCACATGCGGCATCGCCGCAGTGCCCAGCATCAAGCAGAACACCAGCGCCAGGAAATTTGCGCGTGACGCGCCGCCTGCTGCGCTGCCCGCAGGACCGGTCGAGCCCGACTGCGGCGCCAGACCGGCCAAGGGCTGGGCCTGGGCGCGGGCTTGGTCTAGCTCTCGTTGGTAGCCCGCACGCGCCTCAGCCTCGGTGCGGGGCATGCGCTCGAGCCGGCGCTCGGCCTGCTGGATGCGGGCCAGCGGCAGGCTCTCGGCCCGCATGCGCTCGATCTCGCGCGCCAAAGACTCGGCGTCGCCGAGCATCGCGGCCGGCACATCACGCAACTTGCGCTGGGCTTCATCGGCACGCTCGATCAGCAGGCGCCGCACTTGCGTCTCGGCCGGGTCGACCAGCAATTGCGCCTCTCGCTCGGTCACGACCGCGAGTTGCTGTTTGTAGCTGAAGATCGGCAACCAGGATCCGGTCTGCTGCAGGCTCAACCACACCACCGGAACCGTGTAAGCGATGATCAGCACGATGTACTGGGCCACCTGGGTCCAGGTGACCGCCCGCATGCCACCCAGGAACGAGCACACGAGCACGCCGCCCAGGCCGACGAAGATGCCGATCTCGAAGCTGAAACCCGTCAGGTGCGAAGTGATCAGCCCAACGCCGTAGACCTGCACCACAACATAGACAAAGGACACCAGCACGGTGGCGGCCACGCCGATCAGCCGCGGCGCATTGCCACCGTAGCGCGCGCCTAGAAAGTCAGGGATCGTGAACTGGCCGAAACGCCGCAGATAAGGCGCCAGCAACACGGCCACCAGACAGAAGCCTCCCGTCCAACCCAGGATGTAGGCCAGGCCGTCGAAGCCCTGCAGGTAGAGCACGCCCGCTGTGCCGATGAATGATGCCGCCGACATCCAGTCGGCTGCCGTGGCCATGCCGTTGTAGATCGCCGGCACGCGTCGACCCGCGACGTAGTACTCGGCTTCGTCGGTGGTTCGACTGGCCAAGCCGATGCCAGCGTAGACCAACAAGGTGGCGATCAGGAAGCTCGCACCGATCCAGCCCCGCGGCCAGCCGTTGCGCTCGAGCAGCGCCAGCGTCGCGACGAACAACACCAACCCGAGCGTGAACAGCGCGTAGCGACGATGCAGCGTTCGCGCAAAGCGCTGCGCGGTATCGGCACTGCCGGCAAGTTGGCTTGACATGGTCGGCGGGCTGCTCGATGGTGAGCTGCGCTCAGCGAGATGCCAGCCGCACCCAGGTCTCGACGACCGAGTCGGGGTTGAGCGAGATAGAGTTGATGCCCTCGGCGGCCAACCAATCGGCGAAGTCAGGATGGTCGCTAGGGCCTTGGCCGCAGATGCCAATGTACTTGCCGCTGGCGCGGCAGGCAGTGATCGCCCGACTGATCAAGGCCTTGACCGCGGGGTCGCGCTCGTCGAAATCCACCGCCAGCTGGGCCAAACCGGAATCACGGTCCAAGCCCAAGGTCAGCTGGGTCAAATCGTTCGATCCTATCGACATGCCATCGAAATGCTCGAGAAACTGTTCGGCCAGGATCGCGTTGCTCGGCACCTCGCACATCATGATCACGCGCAGGCCATTCTGGCCGCGCGCCAGGCCGCGCTCGGCCAGCAGTTTGACCACCTGCTCGGCCTGGCGCACCGTGCGCACGAAGGGCACCATGATCTCGACATTGCTCAGACCCATGTCGTTGCGAACCTGCTTCAAGGCCTCGCATTCCATGGCGAAGGCGTCGGCGAACTCGCCACTGATGTAGCGCGAGGCGCCGCGAAATCCCAGCATAGGGTTCTCTTCGTCGGGCTCGTAGCGCGAGCCGCCGATCAACTTCTTGTACTCGTTGGACTTGAAATCCGAGAGCCGAACGATCACCGCCTTGGGCCAGAACGCAGCGGCGATCGTCGCGATGCCCTCGACCAGCTTGTCGACGTAGAAAGCCCGCGGCGAGGCATGGCCGCGCGCCACCGACTCGACCGCCTTTTTCAGATCGGGATCGATGTTGGGGTAATCGAGGATCGCCTTCGGATGCACGCCGATGTTGGTGTTGATGATGAATTCCAGCCGCGCCAGGCCGACACCCGAGTTCGGGATCTGCGCGAAGTCGAAGGCCAGCGTCGGATTGCCGACGTTCATCATGATCTTGATCGGGCAGTCAGGCAGTTCGCCACGCTTGACTTCGGTGACCTCGGTCTCGAGCAGCCCATCGTAGATGAAGCCGGTGTCGCCCTCGCTGCACACCACGGTGACCAAGGTGCCGTCGGCGAGCTTTTCGGTCGCGTCACCGCAGCCCACGACCGCAGGAATGCCGAGTTCGCGGGCAATGATCGCCGCATGGCAGGTTCGCCCGCCCCGGTTGGTAACGATCGCCGAGGCCCGCTTCATCACCGGCTCCCAGTTCGGGTCGGTCATGTCGGTGACGAGCACGTCACCAGGCTGCACACGGTCCATCTCGGACAGGCTCGACACCAGCCGCACCGGGCCGGCCCCTATCCTCTGGCCGATCGCCCTGCCCTCTGCCAGCACGGCGCTTCTCTGGGACAGGCCCCCTTTGAGCTTGTAGCGATGCTCGACCTGGCCGGCGGCCTGGCTCTTCACGGTCTCAGGCCTGGCCTGCAGGATGTAGAGCTTGCCGTCCTCACCGTCCTTGCCCCACTCGATGTCCATCGCACGGCCGTAGTGCTGTTCGATGATCAGCGCGTAGCGCGCCAACTCGATCACGTCAGTGTCGCTCAGCGCATAGCGGTTACGCTGCTCGGGCGGGGTGTCGACGGTGCGCACCAGCCTGCCGGTGGCCTGGCGTTCTTCGGTCGAGGCGAACTCCATGCGGATCAGCTTGGAGCCCAGGTTACGCCGGATGATGGGCAATTTGCCAGCCTTTAGCGCCGGCTTGTGGACATAGAACTCGTCAGGGTTGACGGCGCCCTGCACCACCGTCTCGCCCAGCCCGTAGCTCGCAGTGATGAAGACCACGTCCTCGAAACCCGACTCGGTGTCGATCGTGAAGATCACGCCAGCCGCGCCCAGATCGGACCGCACCATGCGCTGCACGCCAGCCGACAAGGCCACCTCGGCATGGGCAAAGCCCTTGTGCACCCGGTAGCTGATCGCGCGGTCGTTGTACAGCGAGGCAAACACCTCTTTCATCTTGTGCAGCACATCGGCGATGCCGTGCACGTTCAGGAAGGTCTCCTGCTGGCCGGCGAATGAGGCGTCGGGCAGGTCTTCAGCGGTGGCCGATGATCGCACCGCGAAACTGGCCGCAGGATGCTCGGCGGTCAGCGCAGCGAACGAGGCGCGCACCGCGGCGTCGAAGTCGGGCGGAAATGGCGCGGCGATGACCCAGCCGCGGATCTCGGCGCCGGCGGCGGCCAGCGCGTTGACGTCGTCGGTGTCGAGCGCGGCCAGGCGGGCGTTGATCTTGTCGGTCAGGCCGCCGTGGGCCAGGAACTCTCGGAAGGCGCGCGCGGTGGTCGCGAAACCGCCGGGCACTCGAACGCCGCTGCCGCTGAGCTGGCTGATCATTTCGCCGAGGCTGGCATTCTTGCCGCCAACGACCTCGACATCGCTCATTCTCAGCTGGTCAAACGGTACGGCCAGGGCGGCCGCCAATGGGTGGGATGACATGGGAAAGCTCCGGGATGGTGGGAAATCGGTGCTGTCCGGCAGGCGGCCCGTACGCTGCCACGCCAAGGCTCATCCACGCTCGTCGATTCAGGGCTTCGGCAAGTGGGGGCCATGGAGGTGGGGGCTGGGGCGGGCTTCATCGGTCGCTGAGCGCCTGATTCTACGGACCGTTACCTCTATGATCGTGGTCCATCGACAGAACGTCGGCCAGCCGCCGCCTCTCATGCCAAATCGCAGCGTGTTCTTTGTCTCGGATGGCACAGGCATCACCGCCGAGACCTTCGGCAACTCGATCCTGGCGCAGTTTTCAGCCAAGCCACGCCATGTGCGAAGACCCTTCATCGACAGCATCGACAAAGCGGTGGCGGTGGTCGGCGAGATCAATCAGGTGGCCGACGCCGAAGCGCGAAAGCCGATCGTCTTCATCACGCTGGTCAATGACGAGGTGCGAAAAATCCTCACCGACACGGCATGCCGCGGCCTGGTGCTAGACATGTTCAAGGCCTTCGTCGAGCCGCTGGAGGTGGAGTTCGCCGTTAAAAGCAACCACCGCGTCGGCCGTTTCTCGGACGCGGCCAAAAGCAGCGAGTACCACGACCGGATCGAGGCGATCAACTTCTCGCTGGCGCACGACGACGGCCAATCGGCACGCAACCTGGCCAGTGCCGACGTGATCTTGCTGGGGGTCAGCCGCAGCGGCAAGACGCCGACCTCTTTGTACCTGGCAATGCAGCACGGCATCAAGGCCGCCAACTACCCGCTGATCCCCGAGGACTTCGAGCGCCACAGGTTGCCGACGCCGCTGGCACCCCATATCGGCAAGTGCTTCGGCCTGACCATCGACCCAGGGCGGCTGTCGCAGATTCGCAATGAACGACGGCCCGGCAGCCAGTATGCGGCGATAGAGAACTGCCACTACGAGGTGCGTGAGGCCGAGTCGATGATGCGGCGCAGCGGTGTGGCCTGGCTCAGTTCGACCCACAAGTCGATCGAAGAGATCGCCACCACCATTTTGCGCGATATCCGGCCGGACCGGCTGATCTACTGACGGAGCAGAAGATGAGACATATCCAGCATCCCGGCACGGCTGCGGCCCAGCGCAACACCGTGGTCGACGCCAAGGTTCAAGCCTGCAGCCTGCAGTTGCAGCCCGGCCGCACACTGCTGACCGCCTTGACTGAAGCGCTGAGCCACCTTGGCGCGAACAGCGCCGTGCTGACATTGGCAGAGGGCCGCCTGTTCCCGTTCGCCCACGTGATGCCAGCGCTGTCCAGGACGCCTTCGCATGCGGTGTACTTCAGCGACCGCTTCGATGCCCAGTCCGCTGTGCGGCTGGAATTCGCCACCATCACCTATGGACTGCGCGACAGCCTGCCCTGGCTGCACTGCCACGCCGCTTGGACCGACGCCGCCGGTGCGCCGCACAGCGGTCATCTACTGCCCGACGAGTCGACACTGACGACGCCCATGCAAGCCCAAGCCTGGCTGCTGGAAGGCGCGGCCTTCGAGGTCGTGCCCGATGAAGAGACCCTCTTCACGCTGTTCAAGCCGGTGCCGACCAGACTGCTGCCGGCTTCAAGCCCGGCGCTGGCGATCCGGCTCGCACCGAACGAAGATGTCTGCTTCGCACTGGAGTCGATCTGCCGAGAGCGCGGCATCCGGCGCGCCTGCATCCGGGGCGGCGTCGGCAGCACGGTGGGCGCGGTGTTTGATGACGGTCGCCAGGTCGAAGCCTTTGTCACCGAAACCCTGGTTCGACATGGCCGCGTGCAGCCCGGACCCGATGGCCAGCCGCTGGCCGAGATCGACGTCAGCATGGTCGACCACCTCGGCGGCCAGGCCAGCGGCAGGCTGGCGCGGGGCGCCAACCCGGTGCTGGTGACCTTCGAGATGGTGCTCGAACCGTACTGATTTGGCCCGCGCCTCCAGGCTACAGGAAGCCGATCGAGGTCCAGAGCACGAAAGCGACGATCACTGTGCCGACAAGCAGCGCGGCCATGTAGCCGACGATCGGGCCGATGCCCTCATCGGGGTTGACACGGCCGATCGCACAGGCCGCGCAATAGCCCACGCCCAGTGGCGGCGCAAACAAGCCCAGCCCCATGGACAGAATCACCACCATCGCGTCGTGTGGCCTTGCGGGCGGACAGCGCAGGCAGCGCGATAGCGCCTGCGCTGGCGATGAGGTGGCGGCGGTTGATCGACCTGGCCGGTCTCCTGAGAGTGTCTTGCTGTTGTGAAGCGAGGACAGTCGTGGCAGCGAAAAACATCAATCGGCAGTGACGCGTTGAACGTCTGCGCGTTCGAACAACAGCGCACGCACCTCGTTCTTGGTGATCTTGCCGTAACCCGATTTCGGCAGACTGTCCCAAAAGAAGATCTGACGTGGCCAGCGGTAGCGCGCCAAGCGCCCGTCGAGGTAGGCCAGCAGCGACTCGGCAACGACAGGCTCAGCGCCGATCCGGCGCACCACCACCGCAACCCCGATCTCGCCCCACTGGCGGTCAGGCACGCCCAGCACCGCGACCTCAGCCACGCCGGGGTGACCCAGCAGCACCTCCTCGGCCTCTCGCGGGTAGACGTTCGAACCACCCGAGATGTACATGTCAGACTCGCGCCCGGTGATGAACAGCAGGCCGCGCGCATCGAGCCGCCCCAAATCGCCGGTGTGGAACCAGCCGCCACGCAAGGCCTTCGCGCTGGCCTCGGGGTTGTCGTGGTAGCCGGCGAACACCGCCGGCCCGCGCACGCAGATCTCGCCGACCTCGCCTACCGCCAGCGGATTCATCTGCTCGTCAAGCACCGCCACCTCCATGCCGGTGCGCGGTAAGCCGCAGGCGCCGATATGGGCATCGGGGTCGGCATCATCGGCCGAGTGCATGCGTGCCGGCAGCACGGTGATGCAGCCTGTCACCTCGCCCAGACCAAAGTACTGCACCAGCACCAGTCCGAGCTTTTGCAGCGCCAAGCGCTGATCGGCGCGGTACATCGGTGCGCCGGCATAGACCATGAAGCGCAGCGACGAATGGTCGTGCTGATCGACTGCAGGGTGCTCGACCAGCATCTTGACAATGGTTGGCACCGTGAACAGATTGCTGACGCGGTGACGTTCCACCAGTTGCCAGACCAGCGCCGGGTCCATCTTCTCGCTCGGCAGCAGCACGGTGGCCGCACCGCGTGCGACGTTGAGCAGCGCGTGGATGCCCGCGCCATGCGACAGCGGCGCCAGCGCGATCGACACGTCCTGCTCGGTCGTGCCGGGGATCAGGTCGGCCAGATGGTTGGTCACGACGAAAGCCATCTGACCATGGGTCAGGACTGCGGCCTTGGGCTTGCCGGTGGTGCCCGAGGTGTAGAAGAACCACAGTGGGTCATCTTGGCCCACGGCGGCCTCGGCCGGCACGGCGTCTCGCTGCTGTTCGACCAAGGCCTCGTAAGACAACTCGCCTGCCGGCGGGTCGCCGATCCAGACCACCTGCGCTAAGGCCGGCGAGGCCGACCGCACCGCCTCAACATGATCCGCGAACATCGGCTCGACCAACATCGCCACCGCCCCACTGGACGCCGCCAGGTAGGCCACCTCGCTCGGCGCGAGCCTGAAGTTGGTCGGCACCCAGACGCAACCCATCCGGAATGCGGCCCAGCCGCTCTCGAACATCGCCAGGTTGTTGCGCGATTGCAGCAAGATGCGGTCGCCCTTCTTGAGCCCCAATGCCCGCAGCGCGGCCACCAGCGCATTCACCCGCGCATCGATCTGGGCCCAGGTCCAGCGCTGCTCACCCTGGATCAGCGCCGTGCGATCCGGCCACAGCCTGGCGGTGTGGCTGAGCAGGCGCGCCAGGTTGCAGGTCTGTGCGGCGTTCATGTCGGCCCCTCGCCCGGCGGGTACGTCGGACGATCTCCCGAGAAGAGGTCGGGCCGGCTCGCGATCTCCGAGTTCAAATGAGTCACGCCGTGGCTTCCAAGATGCTCAGGTAGTTGGCCACGGCCGCACCACCCATGTTGAACACCGCGCCCAGTCCGGCGTTCGGCACCTGCATATCACCTGCAGTGCCCGAGAGCTGCATCGCCGCCATCACGTGCTGCGACACACCGGTCGCACCGATCGGGTGGCCGCGCGACTTCAGGCCGCCCGACGGGTTGACCGGCAGCCGGCCTCCCTTGAGGGTGATACCGTCCAGGATCACCCGCGCGCCCTGGCCGTGGGGTGCCAAGCCCATGGCCTCGTACTCCAGCAGTTCGGCGATCGTGAAGCAGTCATGGGTCTCAACGAACTGCAGGTCGGCCAATGTGGTCTGAGCATCGGCCAGACCGCGCGACCAGGCCAGCGCGGCGCCTTCGAAGCGGGTCGGGTCGCGGCGCGACAAGGGCAAAAACTCGTTGACCTGGGCGCGCGAGCGCCAGCGCACCGCAGGCACTTGCGCGCCGGCGATAGGCTCCAGCGACAACACCAGCGCGGCCGCACCGTCCGACACCAGCGAGCAGTCGCTGCGCTTGAGCGGCCCTGCGACAAACGGGTTCTTGTCTGAGGGCTGGCGGCAGAAATCGAAACCTAGGTCGCGCCGCATGTGGGCGTAGGGGTTGCGCGCGCCATTGGCGTGGTTCTTCGCGGCGATCGCCGCCAGCGCGTCGCTCTGGTCACCAAAGCGCTCGAAGTAGCCCGCAGTGATCTGGCCGAAAACGCCGGCAAAACCACCCGGGGTGTCGCCCTCCTCCCTGACATACGAGCAGCGCAACAACACCTCGCCGATCTGCGCATTGGTCAGGGTGTTCATCTTCTCCAAACCCACCACCAGCACTCTTTTCAGCCGACCGCTGCCCAGCGCATCGAGCGCGCCCCAGATCGCGGCTGAACCGGTGGCGCAGGCATTTTCGAGCCGCACCGACGGCACATGGCGAAGTTCGGGAATGGCGAGTGCAGCGAGCGAGCCGCTGAAGTCTTGCCGCAAAAAGCCGCCGTTGAAGTGACCGACAAACACGCCGTCGATGTCCGTCAGGTCCAGGCCGGCGCTGTGGATGGCCTGCAAAGCGGCATCGCGAAACAGTTGCTCGGCATCGATCGCGTCGAGCTTGCCAAAAAGGGTGTGACCCCAGCCGATGATGTGTGCGTTGGACATGGTGTTGGGTTTCCTTGAAACAGTTCAGATTCAGGCCGGAGCCCAAGTGTCGCCGACATAGACTCAAGTTCCCTCAATTTTCAATGCTCTGGAGACTTCATGACGGCATCCTCCTCCCCGGTCGCGGTGGTCACCGGCGGCGCACGCGGCATCGGCCTGGCTGTGGCGCAATGGTTCCTGGCCCATGGCCACCGCGTCGCGCTGTGGGACATCGACGCGACCACGCTGCGCGCCACCGAGGCCGCGCTGGACGATGCGTCGCGGGTGCTGGCGATCGTCTGCGATGTGTCGCAGCCCGACCAGGTGGCCGCCGCCACCGCCCAGACTGAAGGCTATTTCGGCCGCATCGACGCGCTCGTCAACAACGCCGGCGTGGCCGTGTTCAAGCCGATAGGCC
>CALQBT020000022.1 GCA_943328885.2 Bordetella parapertussis
GGCGGCGTGCACTATTCCTTCGAATGCATCGGCCTGAAGGTCACCGCCGAGCAAAGCTTCTCATGCCTGCGTTCTGGCGGAACGTCCACGCTGATCGGCATGATCCCGGTCGGCACCCGGATCGAACTGCACGGTGTCGACTTCCTGCGCGAGCGCCGAATCCAGGGCAGCATGATGGGCAGCAACCGTTTCCGCACCGACATGCCGCGCTTGATCGATTTCTTCATGCAAGGCAAGCTGCACCTCAAGGAGATGGTCTCGGCGCGCATCAAGCTTGAGGACATCAACGAAGGCTTCGCGGCGATGAAGACTGGCGGCATCGCCCGCAATGTGATCGTCTTTGACCACTGACATGGCGCTGCGACTCGACGGAAAGGTGGCGGTGATCACCGGGGCTGCCTCGGGGATAGGCTTGGCCACCGTGGAGCTCTTCATCGAGGAAGGTGCGCGGGTGCTGGCAGCTGACCTGCAGGCCGAGGCCGGTCAGGCGCTGGAGCAACGCTTTCCCGGCTTGCTGCACTTCGTGCGCTGCGATGTCACCCAGCCGGCGCAGATCAAGGCCGCGATCGACGCCGCGGCGACGCATTTCGGCGGCCTCGACATCTTGTTCTCCAACGCCGGCGCGGGCGGCTCGCCAGCCGGGGTCGAGAACTGGGACGAGGCTGGCTGGGACGCCACCCATGCGCTGCTGCTCAGGTCGGTGGCGGCAGGCGCCTCCTACGCCGTGCCGCACATGAAGCGCCGCGGCGGCGGGGCCATCATCAACACCTCGTCGATCTCGGCGCTCCAAGCAGGCTATGCGCCGCTGGCTTACTCGGTAGCCAAGGCCGGCGTGCTGCACTACACCCGGCTCGCCGCGACCGAGTTGTCGGCGCACCGCATCCGCATCAACGCGATCGTGCCCGGCTTCATCGCCACCAGCATCTTCGGCAATGGCCTCGGGCTCGGGCTGGCCGAGGCGCGGCAGATGGCGCAGACCGTCGCTGAACGCAGCGGCAGCGCCAACCCGATCGGCCGATCGGGCCTGCCGCGCGACATTGCCGAGGCAGCATTGTTTCTGGCCAGCGACGCGGCGGGCTTCATCACCGGCACGCACTTGACGGTCGACGGCGGCATCACGATCGGGCCACGCCACAGTTGGGACCCCGAAGCACCCGGGCCGATGGCCCAGGCACTGGGCTTGAGCGTCGAGCAGTTCCAGGCCATGCGCGCGGCACAACGCAAGCGCTGACCTTCCCACCAACCCCATTCGACCAGAGAACCATGCCACAAGTCACTTTCATCGCCTTCAACGGCACGCGCCACGTGGTCGATGCCGCCCCCGGCCTGTCGCTGATGCAGGCCGCGTTAGACCACAACGTGCCAGGCATCGACGGCGACTGCGGTGGCCAATGCGCCTGCGCCACCTGCCATGTTTTTGTCGAATCTGAATGGATCGATCGCACAGGACCACGCAGCGCCCACGAGGACGAGATGCTGAACTTCGCCGCCGAGTTGCGTGACAACTCGCGCCTGGCGTGCCAGATTCCACTCACCGACGCGCTCGACGGCTTGGTGGTCTCGATGCCCGAAGGCCAGCACTGATCGCCTTTGGGCCTGAACATCTATTCAAGGAACCGCCATGACCACCCTGACCGCCAGCGCCCAAACTGCCCGTGAGCGCATCCAGGCCTTGCCGCTGGACCAGCTCAACCCAGCCGACATCCAATACTTTGTCGATGACACCGTCGGTCATGTGTTCGACCGACTGCGCCGCGAAGACCCGGTGCACCACTCGCGCAGCCCGATACCCGAACTGGGCGACTACTGGTCGGTCACGCGCTACCAGGACATCATGCATGTCGACACCCACCCCGAGATCTTCTCGTCCGAATGGTCGCTAGGTGGCATCACGCTGTTCAACCCGGCCGAGTCTGATCGGCTGCCGATGTTCATCGCGATGGACCCGCCCAAGCACGATGACCAGCGCAAGGCCGTCAGCAGCATCGTCGCGCCTGCTAATCTGAACAATTGGCAAAGTCTGATCCGCGAGCGCACCGGCCAGGTGCTCGACAGCCTGCCGCGCAACGAAACCTTCGACTGGGTCGACAAGGTCTCGATCGAGCTGACGACCTGCATGCTCGCCACGCTGTTCGACTTTCCGTTCGAAGACCGGCGCCTGCTGACCTGGTGGTCCGACGTGGCGACGATGAACAAAGCCACCAACCCCGACGCACTCGACCCGGCCGAGCGCATGGCCGAGTTGGGCAAGATGCTGGGCTACTTCACCAAGCTGTGGAACGAGCGTGTCAACGAGCCGCCTCGCACCGACCTGGTGTCGATGCTCGCGCATGGCGCGGCCACCCGCAACATGGCACCGATGGAGTTCATGGGCAACCTGGTGCTGCTGATCGTCGGCGGCAACGACACCACGCGCAACAGCATGACCGGCGGCCTGCTGGCGCTGCACCAGAACCCACAGGAGATGGCCAAGCTGCGCGCCAATCCGGCGCTGGTCGACAGCCTGGTGCCCGAAATCATCCGCTGGCAGACCCCGCTGGCCTACATGCGCCGCACCGCCTCGCGCGATACCGAACTGGGGGGCAAGCAGATCAAGTCGGGCGACAAGGTGGCGATGTGGTACTTGTCGGGCAACCGCGACGAGGCCGCGATCGCTGAGCCCGACCGCTTCATCATTGACCGCGCCCGACCACGCCAGCATCTGTCGTTCGGCTTCGGCATCCACCGCTGTGTGGGCAACCGTCTGGCCGAGCTGCAGCTCAAGATCCTGTGGGAAGAGATCATCAAGCGCTTCCCAGTGATCGAGGTGATGGGCGAACCCACGCGCGTGAAATCGGCTTTCGTTCGAGGCTTCACCCACCTGCCCGTCCGGATTCCGGGCTGAGCAGCGAGGCGCTTCAGCCCCGCAACCGGTCGACCCAGTCCAACACCCGGTCGATCGAATACGGTTTGGTGATGTAGTCTCGGCATCCGGCATCGAGCGCCCGCTGGATGTCAGCCTGCATCGCGTTGGCAGAGATTACCACGCAGGGGATCTCTGCCAGCACAGGGTCGGCGCGCAGTTGTTCGAGCACTTGCGTGCCGTTCATCAAGGGCACGCCCATGTCGAGCAGCAACAGATCGGGCAGCAAGCGCCGTGCGGCTTCGAGCCCGGCTTGGCCGTCCAGGGCCAGCTCCAGCCTCACGCCCTGGCGCCGCGCCATCGCATGGCGCATCAGCGCCGCATTGAGTCGGTTGTCCTCAATGTAGAGCACGGTGAACGGCCGCAGCGCGACTTCGTCGTCGACCACCGCTGCCGGCGCCGCGCTCGCGTAGCTCTGAGCTGCACGGCCCTGCGCAGCGGCCACCGGGCCAGTCACGTCATCGACGATGGCCGCATCCGACAGCGGCAGCCTGAGCGTGAACACCGATCCGCGCCCGACCTGCGTGTCGACCGTCAGCGATCCGTTCATCTGCTCGACCAGATGTTTGGCGATGGTCAGCCCCAGGCCGATGCCATCGACAGACTCGCGCTCCGCACCGAGTCTGTTGAAGGGCTGGAACAAGCCGTCGACCTGCGCCGGCGTCAAACCTCGGCCAGTGTCGCGCACCGCAATCGCCAACTGACCGGCGTCGATCGTCTGATCCACCGCGACCGAGCCGCCTTCGTGGTTGTACTTGATCGCGTTGCTCAGCAGGTTGACCAGCACTTGGCGCAAACGCGTGCGGTCCCCGATCACGCGGTGTCCTGCGCCGACCTGCTGCAAGTGGATGCGGTGATGCTCAGCCAACGAGGCCACCCAACGCAGGCAATCGGCCAACAGCGCGTCGACTGCCACCGTCTCGCTGGCCAGCCGCAAGACCCCGGCTTCGATCCTTGTCATGTCAAGCAAGTCGTCAACCATCGCCAGCAGGTGCTGCGCAGCGCCGGCGATGTGACCAACCTTGTCGGCAATGCCGGGAGACGCCCGCACTGCGCCGTCGAATTCGAGCAGTTGCGAGAAGCCGAGCACCGCGTTGAGCGGCGTGCGCAACTCATGGCTGATGCGGGCCAGAAAAGCCGACTTATTGCGGCTGGATTGCTCCTCGAGCTGGCGCGCCAAGCGTGCGTGATCAAGCAGCTTGCGCTCGGAGATGTCTTGCATCGTACCGACCAGCCTGACGACGGCGCCGTCGTCTGCGCGCTCGGCGAATCCGTGGACTTCGAACCAGCCTGCCTCGCCCGACGGCAGGGTGACCTCGGCCTCTTGCGCAAACGACTCACCGCTCGCCTTGGCCCGCACGAGCGCAGCCCGCAACTGCAGCCAGCTCTGTCGGGTGTAGAGCGATTGGTAGACCGATTTGCGCGCAGCGCGATCCGGCACACCTTCGCTGGGCTCAATGCCATAGAGCAAAAACATGCCCTCAGACCAGAATCCGATACCCGAAATGAGGTCCAACTCCCAACTGCCGACGCGGCCCAGCCGCTGGGATCGACGCAGCGCCGCTTCGCTTCGGGCCAGTCGCTCATGGGCTTGTTGGCGCTCGATCGCCTGTGCAGTCTGCAGTTCGACCAGCTTAGCCTTGACCGCAGAGGTGTCGGTGACATGCGCGACGAACCCCTTGACCTCACCCGCCACACTGTCAGGCAGCAGTTCGACCAGGGCGGGTCGACCGTCTTGCCGGCTCAGCGGCACCTCGTAGCGCTGCGGTTCGCCACGCAAGGCAGCGGCAATCCACGCATGCTCGAGCTCAAACCTTCCAGGGCTGAGCAGGTCCTGGAGCTGCCGGCCAATCACATCGCCAGGCTCAACACCATGCCAGGCCGCGTAGGCCCGGTTGGCATAGCGACAGCGCAAGTCCCGATCCCAGTACGAAATCATCGGCGGCAAACTGTCGAGCAGACGCCTCAGACCGACGCCGCGTTCGAAATCTTTGCCAGGGCTCATCGCAAGGTGATACAGAAAATCGCCAGAAACGCAGCTGGCTCGCGCGCCAGGGCTTGCGACGTCGGGCGGTCAGCCTGTCAAACCCTGAATATCGCGTAAATCTATCAAAAAATTCAAATCAGCGAGATCAATGAAATCCATAGCCCGCCCTTCGCCAGGCGAAACACCTGCGGGCGATCGACTCGGTTTGACACAAAAAAACCCGTTCCTTCACAGGTGGCGGGCTTTTTTTGGCAGGCGCCGGACGACGCCTCAACACAGGGTCACATGTTGGCGATCATCACCTGGCCAAAGCCCGAGCACGACACCTGGGTCGCACCGTCCATCAAACGCGCGAAGTCGTACGTGACCTTCTTGCTGGCAATCGACCGCTCCATCGACGAGATGATCAGGTCGGCGGCTGCCGTCCAGCCCATGTGGCGCAACATCATCTCGGCCGACAGGATCTCCGAACCCGGGTTGACATAGTCCTTGCCGGCGTATTTTGGCGCGGTGCCGTGGGTGGCTTCGAAGCAGGCGATCGAGTCCGACATGTTGGCGCCCGGCGCAATGCCGATGCCGCCGACCTGCGCGGCCAGCGCATCGGAGATGTAGTCGCCGTTGAGGTTGAGCGTGGCGATCACCGAGTACTCGGCCGGGCGCAGCAGGATTTGTTGCAAGAAGGCGTCGGCAATCGAGTCCTTGACGGTGATGGTCTTGCCCGTCTTCGGATTTTTGAACTGGCACCAAGGGCCGCCGTCGATCAACTCGGCACCGAACTCCTTCTGTGCCAACCCGTAGGCCCAATCGCGGAAGCCACCCTCGGTGTACTTCATGATGTTGCCCTTGTGCACGATGGTCAGGCTGGGCTTGTCGTTGTCGATCGTGTACTGGATCGCCTTGCGCACCAGGCGCTCGGTGCCTTCGCGCGAGACCGGCTTGATGCCGATGCCCGAGGTGTCGGGGAAACGGATCTTCTTGACGCCCATCTCTTCCTGCAGGAACTTGATGATCTTCTTGGCCTTGTCGCTCTCGGCTTCCCATTCGATGCCGGCATAGATGTCTTCCGAGTTCTCGCGGAAAATCACCATGTCGATCTTGTGCGGCTCTTTGACCGGCGACGGCACGCCCTTGAAGTACTGCACCGGGCGCAAGCAGACGTAGAGGTCGAGTTCCTGGCGCAGCGCAACGTTGAGCGAACGGATGCCGCCGCCCACTGGGGTGGTCAGCGGGCCCTTGATCGAGACCACGTACTCGCGCAGCACGGCCAGCGATTCCTCGGGCAACCAGACATCGGGGCCGTAAATCTTGGTCGACTTCTCGCCGGCGTAGATCTCCATCCAGTGGATTTTCTTGGCGCCGCCGTAGGCCTTGGCCACCGCCGCGTCGACCACCTTGATCATCACCGGGGTGATGTCCAGACCGGTGCCGTCGCCCTCGATGAACGGGATGATCGGCTGATCCGGGACGTTGAGCGAGTAGTCGGCGTTGACCGTGATCTTCTGCCCACCCTCGGGCACTTTGATGTGCTGGTACATGTGCGTTGGCTCCGCGCTCTGCGCTGGTTGAGGAAAACCCCGAGATTTTATGTCACAGAGTCTGTCAACCAACTGCCCTGCCGCACCGTTTCATCATTGCCAGATCAACGAAGGCTGGCATTTTCAACATTTTATTAGGATTACTACCATGAACAAGCTCCTCGCCGCTCTGATCGCCACCCTGTTCGCTGCTGGCGCCTATGCGCAGGCCAAGAAGGAAGAAAAGGCTGCAGCGCCTGCCGCTGCCGCTTCGCCTGCCAAGGCTGAGAAGAAGGCTGCAGCGCCCGCCGCCGAGAAGAAGGCAGCAGCGCCCGCCGCCGCCGCCTCCGCAAAGAAGTAATCTCGACCCGGCCGTTCGCGGCTGGTCGGATGCAGCGCCCGGGCATGCCCGGGCGTTTGTCTTTGTGTCAGCCATCGACAGTCCAGCGTCTTGCCCGACCGGGGTCAGCCCAGGCACCAGTCGAGTACCCGGGTCCATAGCCCGTGGCCCAAAGCCCAAGCAGACGCTACGGCCAGCGCAGCACCGGCCCAACGCACAGGCCTGGCGCCCGACAACGCCGCCGCACCCGCCCGTCCGCCGGTCAGCCGCCACCACAGCGACGGGCCCAGCGCCAAGCCCGCCGCCGAGGCGCCGGCGAATCCGGCCATCACCAGCGCGCCGCGCCACGGCGTGTTGGCCAGCGCCGCCACCAGCAGAGCCGATTGCAGCAGGCCGCAAGGCCAGGCCACCCAGGCCAGCCCGATGCCCGCGCTGCGCACGGGGCCCTTGATCGTCTGCCAGGAACCCTGGCCGCGCGGCAGTTGCGATCTCGTGCGTCCAAGGCGCTCCATCCAGGCCGGCTGCCGGCCCTGCCACAGCAGATAAAAGCCCAGCATCAGCGCCGCCATGTGCACCAGCATCCAGATCGGCCGCAAGCCAGCCACGGCCTGGCCCAGCGCTGCCAGGCTGCCCACGCTGGCAGCGGCGAGCGCCCCGGCGGCCGAATAAGCGACCAAGCGCCCGAGGTGAAGCGGCAGCTGCCCTCGAAATCCGGGGCCGGCCGCCGCGCAGGCCGCACCGCACATTGCCAGGCAATGCGGTGTGCCGGCCAGCCCCATCAAGACCGCGCTGAGCAGCAGCGCCTGGTCCATGGCGCGGGGCGCTCAGATGATGCGAGAGAAGCGCTCTCGCAGCTTGTCTGCCCGCAAATGGCGGTCGAACACCATCGCCACCGCACGGACGAAATACCAGCCTGTGGTGGTGACCTGTACCGCCTCGGGTGTCAGTTCGCAAAGCCCCAGCGCTTGCAACTCGGCCAACTCGGCGAGTTCGGCCTTGAAGTAGTCGTTCATGCGGATCAGGTAGGCCAGTTCGATCGACTCGAACTCCAACCGGCCCTGACACATCAGCGCCATCACCACCGCACGCCGAACCAGGTCGTCGCGCGTCAGGGCCAGCCCGCGCACCACTGGAAACTGGCCTCGGCGTACCGCGTCGTAGTACTCGTCAAGTGTCTTGGCATTCTGGCTGTAGCTCGCACCCATGCGCCCGATGGCCGACACCCCCAGCGCGAGCAAGTCGCAATCGGGCTGGGTGCTGTAGCCCTGGAAGTTACGGTGCAAGCGACCTTGCCGCTTGGCCACGGCCAGCGAATCCTCGGGCAGCGCAAAGTGGTCCATCCCGATGTAGCTGTAGCCATGGGCGACGAAGCCTGCAATGGCGCCACCCAGCATCTGCACCCGGTGATCGGGCGGCGGCAGTTGTTCGATCACGATGCGCCGCTGTGGTTTGAAGCGCTGCGGCAGATGGGCATAAGCGTAGAGTGCGATGCGGTCGGGCCGCAACTCGGCCAACTGGCTGACAGTGCGGGCAAACGACTCGGGGGTCTGCTTGGGCAAGCCGTAAATCAGGTCGGTGTTGATCGAATCGAAGCCAATGCCTCGCGCGGCGGCCATCAACTCCCGCACCGCTTCGAAAGGCTGCACACGGTGCACTGCCTTTTGCACCTCGGCATCGAAATCCTGCACGCCGAAGCTCAGGCGGTTGAACCCGAGGCTGGCCAGGTGACGCAAGCGATCGGACGACGCGGTTCGCGGATCGACCTCGATCGACACTTCAGCGCCGGGTGCCAGGCGAAAAGCCCGGCCCAGCATCGACATCAAACCGCTGAGCTCTTCGTCGCTGAGAAAAGTGGGCGTGCCCCCGCCGAGGTGCAACTGCGACACCATCTGGCCTTCGCCCAGCAAGGCCCGGTTCAATGCCACTTCCTGCGTCAGCACCGCCAGGTATTCGGTGGCTCGCTCGTGGTGCTTGGTGATCACCTTGTTGCAAGCACAGTAATAGCACACCGATTCGCAGAACGGGATGTGCACATAGATCGACAGCGGGGACCTGCCACCGACGACGGCGCCCGTTGCACGCTGGACCAACACCTGGGCGTACTCCGCCGGGCCAAAAGCTTCGACGAATCGGTCAGCGGTGGGGTAAGAGGTGTAGCGCGGGCCTGGCCGGTCCAGTCGATGCAACATCGCCTCGCTCAGCACGGGCACCGGGTCGGCAGAAGTCTTCAGCATGGAGCGGACTGTGCCCAAATGACCAACTTGCTTCTTGATCTGGCTCAAGTCAATCCGCGGCGACTGCCTGAACAATCCAAACGCTTGGCCGAGTTCGGACAAGCGGGGCGGTAGTTGCCGGCCGGTCACAGATTGATCAATGACAAGCGCGAAGGGTCGCGCACACAATGCGCCATGAACTCTGCAGCTGATTCCCCGAAACTTCGCATCGAATCCTTCAAGGTAGCCTGTTCCAGCTGCAACTTGCGGGAGCTGTGCCTGCCGGTCGGGCTGTCGCGCGAGAACCTCGAGCGGCTCGACACCCTGGTCGCCAACAGAAAAACCGTGGCACGGGGCGACGCGCTGTTTCGCGCCGGAGAGGCCTTTCTGTCGCTCTTTGCGGTGCGCACCGGATTCTTCAAGACCCGCGTGTCGTCGGAAGACGGGCGCGACCAGGTCACTGGTTTTCAGATGGCCGGAGAGTTGCTGGGGCTTGATGGCATCAGCACCGACAGCCACAGTTGCGACGCGGTGGCCCTGGAGGACTCACAGGTCTGCGTGATCCCGTACAACCAGCTCGAAGGCCTGTCGCGAGAATTCATCGAGTTGCAGCACCAGTTCCACAAGATCATGAGCCGCGAGATCGTTCGCGACCACGGTGTGATGCTGCTGCTGGGCAGCATGCGGGCCGAGGAGCGGCTGGCGGCCTTCCTGCTGAACCTGACCCAGCGGCTGCAGGCTCGAGGGTTCTCGGCCTCATCGCTGATCCTGCGCATGACGCGCGAAGAGATTGGCAGCTACCTGGGGCTCAAACTTGAGACGGTGAGCCGCACCTTCAGCAAGTTCCAGGAAGAAGGCATCCTCGACGTCAAACAGCGGCAGATCCGCATCCTGGCGCAAGAAAAGCTGGAAAGACTGGTCAACGGCTCGAACTGCTAAGCCTGTCCCAGGTCTGCGGCTCGGGCGGGGTTGGCCAAGGTCATGGCGCAGGCGGGGCCTTCGAAGCAGCACGGTTCACGTCATCCGCACTCAAGGCCAGCAGCTGCGTCAACGCTCCTGCCGCGGTGATCACCGCCCAAAAGACAAAGAATGCCAGGGTATAGACCGCCGAGTTAGACCAACCCAGCGGCGCGCCACCAAAACCGTGCAGACTGGCAGGGTCGACGAGAGCGAACACCGCTGCCTCGAGCAAGCCCGCCATCAGAAAAGCGGGCCACAACACCGCCAAAACCCGCAACTTGACAGCCGACATGCTGCGCCGCCGCTTTTAGCGACCCGCAGCCGCCGTGGCCGCATGGTTGCGGGCCGTCAGCGCCGGCGTCTGGCCGTTGGGGCGAACCGGCACATCGCGGGCCGAAGCCGTCTGCACCAGCAGCTCGTCGGCACCACGGTAGGCCAGCACCGCGGTCGCCAAACTCGCCACCACCACCACGGCCGGGCCGCCCACGACCAACCAGACCATGCCCACACGCCACCAGGGTGCTGGGCTCGGGTTCAAATCTTCCATGTTGGTGTTCTCCTGGCCAGCGCTCAGCGCGGCACGATAAAGCTTGATTTTTCGCTCAAGCTTGCGCCGCGGCTGATCTTGCCAGCGGCATCGGTGTTGAGCAGACCGATCTCGAAATGGATGGGGTGGGCGCCGGCACCCTTGGCCAGCGCGGTCTCGGCCGGAATGCGAACAGCCAGCGTCACCCAGCGCGCTTCGGCGGGGCCAAGCCTGAGCTCGGGAACTGCCGACAGGCTGATGCCCGCAAGACCCTGCACTGCCACTTGCAAGTGCTGCGCCTGCTCGGTGGTATTCATGATCTGCAAGCGATAGACGTTCTCGATCTGGCCTTCATCGATCTGCCTGGCGAGCGCACCGCGGTCGCGCACCACATCCACCTTGAACGGATGGCGCAACACCACGCTGATGGCAAGGCCAAGAACGACCAGCCCAAGGATCGCTCCATAGACCAGCACCCGCGGCCTGAAGATTCGCGCCCAGCGCTGACGTCGGCTCAGGTGCCGGGCCAGTCCGTTTTGCGTGTCGTAGCGGATCAGCCCACGCGGATAGGCCATCTTGTCCATCACGCCGTCACAGACATCGATGCAGGCCGCACAACCTATGCACTCGTACTGAAGGCCTTGGCGGATGTCGATGCCGGTCGGGCAGACCTGCACGCACAGGCCGCAGTCTATGCAAGACCCCAGGCCCCGTGTCTTGGGATCGGCCTTGCGCGAGCGCGAGCCGCGCGGCTCACCGCGCTCGCTGTCGTAGCTGATGATCAGGGTGTCGCGGTCGAACATCGCGCTCTGAAAGCGCGCATACGGGCACATGTACTTGCAGACTTGCTCGCGCATAAAACCAGCGTTGCCATAGGTGGCCAAGCTGTAGAACAAGACCCAAAACCACTCCCAGGGTCCGAAATCCAGCATCAGCGCCTCGGCCGTCAGGGCCTTGATCGGCGTGAAGTAGCCGACGAAAGTGAACCCTGTCCACAGCCCGATCGCGATCCAGACCACCTGCTTGGCGCTCTTGCGCCAGATCTTGTCCAAGGTCCAAGCGCTGGCGTCCAGCCTCATGCGGGCAATGCGGCTGCCCTCGATCTTTTGCTCGACCCACATGAAGATCTCGGTGTAGACCGTCTGTGGGCAGGCAAACCCGCACCACAGCCGCCCCGCCACCGCGGTGAACAGGAACAAGGCATAGGCTGATATCACCAAGAGGCCCGTCAGATAGATGAAGTCCTGCGGGTACAGCAGCAGCGGTCCGATGTAGAAGCGGCGCGAGCTCAGGTCGAACAGCACCGACTGGCGCTGATTCCAGTTCAGCCAGGGCAGCCCGTAGAACAGCAGCTGCGTCAACCACACCAGCGACCAACGCCAAGTGGCGAAAAGGCCGCTGACGGCGCGAGGATAGATCTTCTGTTGGCTCTGGTAGAGCGAGATCACCGCCACCTTGGCATCGTCACCCTCGATCGCATCGACAGGCTGCGACGGCAACGCGGGCGCCATGCGGGCTTCAGGTGATGCCTGGGTTGACAGCAAAAATCACCTGGCCGCCACGGCTGTGGCTTGCGACAGGTTCCACACATAGGCGGCGAGCACATGGATCTGCTCAGCGCTGAGCCTGCCCTCGAACTTGGGCATCACATTGGTCTTGCCCTGGTTGACCATCGCGATCACCGCGGCTTCACCCCAACCGTGCAACCAGACCTTGTCGGTCAAATTGGGCGCGCCGAGCGCCTGGTTGCCGCGTCCTTCTGCGCCGTGACAAGCGGCGCAGACGGCGAATTTCGGCTTGCCAAGTTGCGCCGCCAGATTGCTGTGCGCGCTACCCGACAGGCTCAAGACATGGTTGGCAAGGTTCTTGACATCGTCAGCACTGCCCACCGCAGCAGCCATCGGCGGCATCACACCGATGCGTCCCTGCGCGACGGTTTTTTCGATATAGGCCGCACCGCTACCGCCCAACCAGTCGCTGTCGGTCAGGTTGGGGAAACCCTTGCTGCCGTGGGCGTCAGAACCATGGCACTGGGCACAGTTGTTGATGAACAGACGCTCGCCGATGCCCATGGCCTGAGCGTCCTTGGCCAGTTCGGCCGCAGGCATCGCGCTGAACTTGGCGTAGACCGGCACCATCGCCGCATGGGCCTTGTCCTGCTCGGCCTGCCATTGGCCTGTGCTCGACCACTTGAAGCTGCCCGGCAAGGTGCCAAGGCCTGGATAGAGCGCCAGATAGACCGCGGCAAAAACCACCGTGATCACGAACAGCCACATCCACCATCGCGGCAACGGATTGTTGAGCTCGCGCAGATCTTCGTCCCAGACATGCCCGGTGGTGTTGTCGTTGGCCATCACCTTGCGCTTGCTGGCCACCAGCAGGATGAACACACAGAACAACAGCCCGGCAGCCGTGATGCCACCGGCGTACCAGGCCCAACCGATGTGAACGAAGTCACTCATGGCTTGTCTCCTTGGCGTGCCGAAACGCGCGCATCATCGGGTTCCGCAAACGGCAGTTGGGCAGCTTCGTCGAACTGGGTCTTGCGCTTGCCCGCCAGCGCCCAGACGACGATGCCGACGAAGACCGCGAACATCAACAAGGTGGTCAGGCTGCGCAGATCATTGACATCCATGATTTTTGGCTCCAGGGTTGCTCATTTGCGCGAAGTGCCCAGGACCTGCAGATAAGCGATCACCGCATCGAGTTCGCTCTTGCCCTTGACCTCGTCGCCGGCCCTGGCAATCTCGTCATTGGTGTAAGGCACGCCGACGATGCGCAGCGCCTTCATCTTGGGCGCCATGTCGGCCGCGTCGAGCTGGCCTGTACTCAGCCAAGCATAGGCTGGCATGTTGCTCTCGGGCACCAGATCGCGCGGGTTGTTCAAGTGGATGCGGTGCCACTCGTCGCTGTACTTGCCACCGACGCGGTGCAGGTCGGGGCCAGTGCGCTTGCTCCCCCACTGAAACGGGTGGTCGTAGACGAATTCACCCGCTACCGAGTAAGGGCCGTAACGCAGCGTCTCAGCCCGGAACGGTCGGATCATCTGCGAGTGGCAGTTGTAGCAGCCCTCACGTAAATAGATGTCGCGCCCAGCGAGCTGCAGTGCGGTGTAGGGCTTGAGGCCTTCGACAGGCTGGGTGGTGCTGCGCTGGAA
>CALQBT020000023.1 GCA_943328885.2 Bordetella parapertussis
CAGCTCGAGCACCTGGACCTGCATGCCAGTTACGGCCACACCTACCTGCTGATCAACCATCCGGCGGTCGCACCGATCGGCCAGGCCAAACCCAACACCCAGATCTTTCGCGAGCTCGCCGCGCGCATGTGTTTCACTGAGCCGTGTTTTGCCGACAGCGACGAGCAGCTTGCGCGCCAGGCTGTGCCCAAGCTGGATTTCGAACGGCTCAGCCGCCAGGGCTGGGTCAAGCTGCCGCTGCCCGAACTGCCTTTTGCCGAAGGCGGTTTCGCCACTGCCAACGGCCGTGCCCAGGTGGCCGTGGCCGGGCAGGGCTTGCCCGACTATCTGCCGCCGTACGAGAGCGTGCAGTCGGCACCGGCGCTGGCAGCGCGCTACCCTTTGGCGATGATCTCGCCGCCGGCACGGCATTTCCTGAACTCCAGCTTCGTCAACGTCAAGAGCTTGCGCAGCATCGAGGGTGAGCCCTTGGTCGAACTCCACCCGAACGACGCTGCGTCGCGCGGCATCGCCGACGGGGCGATGGTGCGGGTCTACAACGACCGCGGCAGCTATCGCTGCAAGGCGTCGGTGGGCGACCGGGCGCGCCAGGGCGTGGTCAACGGTCTGGGCATCTGGTGGCGCAAGCTCGGTGCCGACGGCACCAACGTCAACGAGCTGACCAGCCAGCGCCTGACCGACATCGGTCGCGGCCCTACCTTCTACGACTGTCTGGTCGAGGTGGCCGCGGCTTGAGCCTCGGTCTGGCCGAGCGCTGGGCCGGCGCGGCGCGACTGGCGGCGCTGATCGCAACGCTGGGCCTGACCAGCGGCTGTGCCAGCGAGGGCGGGTCGCTGAGCTATTACAGCCAATCGCTGGTCGGCCATCTGGACTTGATGCGGCGCGCCCGCCCGGTAAGCGACTGGCAGGCCGACCCCGCGACGCCGGCGCCGCTGCGCGAGCGCTTGGGGTTGGCGCAGCAGATGCGGGACTTCGCGGTGCGCGAGCTGGCTTTGCCCGACAACCCCAGCTACCGGCGCTATGCCGACCTGGGTCGGCTGGCCGCCGTGTGGAACGTGGTGGCAGCGCCCGAGCTCTCGCTCACGCTCAAGACCTGGTGCTATCCGCTGATGGGCTGCGTCGGCTACCGCGGCTACTTCCAGCGCGAAGCTGCTGAGGCCGAAGCCGCTGTGCAGCGCGCGGCCGGCCTGGAGGTCAGCGTCTACGGCGTGCCGGCTTACAGCACGCTGGGTTGGACCAACTGGCTGGGTGGAGACCCGCTGCTCAGCACTTTTGTCAACGGCACCGAGTCGGCGCTGGCGCGGCTGATCTTCCACGAGTTGGCACATCAGGTGGCCTATGCGCCTGGCGACACCGAATTCAACGAGTCCTATGCCACAGCGGTGGAGCGGTTGGGGCTGACGCGCTGGCAAGCGATCAGCGGCCGCGCGATCGATGATGCGGCGGCGGCGCAGCGCCAGCGCGACGTCCGTTCGATCGCCTGGCGCACCCGCAGCGCGCTGCAGACGCTCTACGACAGCCCGCAATCTGAAGCTCAGAAGCGCCAACGCAAGGCCGAACTGCTGGCCGGGATGCGGGCCGAGCACGCGGCGCTGCAAGCCATGACAAACGGGCCTTGGTCGGGGTTCAAGGGCTACGATGCCTGGTTCGCGCAAGCCAACAACGCGGCCTTGGCACTGCAAGCGGCCTACGATGGGCTGGTCCCCGGATTCGAACGTTTGTTCGAACAGCAGGGACGTGACTTCGGTCGCTTTCACGCCGAGGTACGGCACTTGGCGGGCTTGTCCCTGGCTGAACGCCGGGCGACACTTCAGGCCAAGCCTTGACCTGAGCGACCCGTTCGATGTCCGAGATCCGAATCCACCGTCCCCACAGCCTGGGCCTCAAGCAGGCCCGTCGGATCGCTCGCGACTGGGCCGAACAGGCCGAGAGCAGTTTTGGCATGGACTGCAGCTTGCTCGAAGGCGAGACCAGCGACACGCTGGAATTCAGCCGCAGTGGCGTCAAGGGCAGGCTGATCGTCGCGGCCGACCACTTCGACCTGCAGGCCAAGCTCGGCTTCCTGATGGGTGCTTTCTCGCACAGGATAGAAGCCGAGATCGAGGGCAACCTCGACCGCTTGCTCGGCACCTCTCAAGCCGCGCGCCCAGGTTGCTGACGGGCGTTTGTCGCGAGGAGCTCATTGCAGCGATTCGATCAGGTCTATGTAGTCCTGCATCGCTTGCTCGGCGGTCTTGCCCTTTAGCGCGTTCCAGGCCTGCCATTTGGCACGGCCGACCATGTCGGTCAGGCCCGGCTTGTCGCTGTCGACATCGCCCACGCTGGCCTGCTTGTAGAGCGCGTAGATCTGCAGCAAGGTCATGTTGTCGGGTCTTTCCGGCAGCAGCTTGCTTTGGGCAAGGGCTTGGTCGAATAGCGGCTTGAGTTGGGTCATCGATGGTCTCCTGGGGCGCAGTATCGGCCTTGACGCGAGCCATCCCAGCCCGCATCGTGGCCCAAGCCATCGACGATGGCGCCGCGGACCGCACCGGTTCGATCTCAGGAGAGGAATCGATGCCTGTCACCGCTCAACACCCCATGTCGCGGGTCGACACCGCCTGGTTGCGGATGGACAACGAGGTCAATCTGATGATGATCGTCGGTGTCTGGCTGCTGACGCCGGCCATCAGTCTGGATGCGTTGCGCGAGCGAATCCTTGCGCGCTTGCTGCCGTACGAGCGCTTTCGCCAGCTTGCCCGGATCGATGCGAGCGGTGCGAACTGGGTCGACGACCCGGCTTTCGACGTCGCCAGCCACGTCGTGGTCGAGACGATCCAGCGTCGACGTGGTCAGAGTGAGCGCGCGGCCTTGCAGCAGCGCTGCGGCGAACTGGCGACGACCCGGCTCGATCCGCGCAAACCGCTCTGGCAGTTTCACCTGGTCGAACGCTGTGAAGGCGGTAGCGCGCTGATCGCCCGCATCCACCACTGCATCGGCGATGGCGTCGCATTGGTCTCGGTGATGGCTTCGATCGCCGACGGTGGCGTGGTGCTGCCGCGGGCGCTGCTTCGGCGAGCGCCGCCACAGCCGTCGCAGCGCGATGGGTGGTCTGCGGTCTTGCCCAAGACTTTGAGCGGCTTGGCCCGCGCTGCGCTGGATCGCACTGGGGATGGTGTGGGCGCGGCCCTGGATCTGCTGGTCCATCCCGGGCGCCCGCTGCAGGCCTCGCTGGGCGTGGCTCGCGACAGCCTGCAGTGGCTGGAAGATGCGGCTGCATTGGCGCTGATGGGCGACGACACCCCGACCCGGCTCAAAGGCAAGCCGATCGGCCGCAAGCTTGTGGCCTGGGGCGATCCACTGTCGCTCGATAGGGTCAAGGCGGTCAGCCGTGGGCTGGCTTGTTCGATCAACGACTTGCTGTTGTCCTGCGTGTCGGGCGCGATTGGCCGATGGATTCGCCAACAGGGCGACGATCCGGCAGGTGTCGAAATCCGCGCCATGGTGCCGGTCAACCTGCGACCACCCGAGCAGGCCTGGCAGCTCGGCAACCAGTTTGGCCTGGCGCCCGTGTTGCTGCCCATCGGCATCGAGAATCCAGTCGAGCGTGTGTACGCGCTGCGTTCGCGAATGGGCCAGCTCAAGGGCGGCTATCAGCCTTTGCTGGCCTACGGTGTGCTGGCGGTCGCCGGCCTGCTGTTCAAGCCTGGGCAGGACTTGCTGCTGGGGTATTTTTCGCGGAAAGCCACCGTCGTGATGAGCAACCTGGTGGGTCCGTGCGAACGCATCAAGCTCTGCGGTGCGACGCTGCGCCAAGCGATGTTCTGGGTGCCGGCTTCGGGCGAGGTCGGCGTGGGCTTGAGCATCCTCAGCTACGGCGGGGGCGTGCAGTTCGCGCTGATCACCGACGCAGCGCTGTGTTCGGATCCGCAGGCCATCATCGACGGCTTCGAGCTCGAGTTCGAGCAACTGCTATGGCTGTCCTTGATGCTGCCCTGGGGTGATGGTCAAGCGGTTTGACGCTGGCGTCACGGGGCGGCGATGTCTGGCGCCAGGCCTGGATCCAGCGGCGGCGTCGCCAGACCGTCGGATGGCGGCAAGCTGTCGGCGTCCGAAAATTGGTGCCCATCATCGTCGGGGTGGCCGTCACGCAGGTTGCCACGCAGGTGGCGGGGCTGCGGACTCGCGCGGGGCAGGAAGCGCGCCAGCTCCTTGAGCGCCATCTGGTAGACCTCGCGTTTGAACTCGATCACCAGGTCCAGTGGCACCCAGTAATCGTTCCATCGCCAGGCGTCGAACTCGGGGTGGTCGGTCGCGCGCAAGTCCAAGTCGCTGTCGCGCCCCATCAGGCGCAACAGAAACCAGATCTGTTTCTGGCCGCGGTAGTGGCCTCGGGCATCCTTGCGGATGAAATGCTCAGGCACCTCGTAGCGCAGCCAGTCCCGGGTGCGCGCCAGGATGCGCACATGTTCCGGTTGCAGCCCCACTTCTTCATGCAGCTCGCGCAACATGGCCTGCTCGGGCGACTCGCCAAATTTGATGCCGCCCTGAGGAAACTGCCACGAGTGCGTCCGCAGCCGCTTGCCCCAGAACACCTGGTTGCGCGCGTTCAGCAGGATGATGCCGACGTTGGGCCTGAAGCCTTCCCTGTCGAGCATAATCAAACCTCAATTTCTATATTAAGTTCATTATTGCACTTGCTTTGTGCGTCGCGCGAACCGCCGCGAACCGGCAGGCACCGACAGCAGTGCAAGAACAGCTGCCCAGCTGCCCAGCGGCCTGGCCCCGCCCACCGCCAGCGCCCGACCCGAGACCCCATCCGCCCCATGAAAGCCTCCCAGTTCTTCATCTCCACCTTGAAGGAAGCCCCCGCCGATGCCGAGGTCGTGAGCCACCAGTTGATGATGCGAGCCGGCATGATCAAGCGCCTGGGTGCTGGCATCTACAACTACATGCCGATGGGCTTGCGGGTGATCCGCAAGGTCGAGGCCATCATCCGCGACGAGATGAACCGCGCCGGCGCAGTCGAGTTGCTGATGCCGGTGGTGCAGCCGGCCGAGTTGTGGCAGGAGACCGGGCGCTTCGCCAAGATGGGGCCCGAGTTGCTGCGCGTGAAAGACCGCCATGACCGCGACTACATCATCCAGCCCACCAGCGAAGAGGTCGTGACCGACATCGCCCGGCAAGAGTTGCGCAGCTACCGTCAGTTGCCGAAGAATTTCTACCACATCCAGACCAAGTTTCGCGACGAACGCAGGCCGCGTTTCGGCGTGATGCGCGGACGCGAGTTCACGATGAAGGACGCCTACTCCTTCGACCGCGACCCGGCCGCCGCGACCAAGAGCTACCAAGGCATGTTCGACGCCTACAAGCGGATCTTCGACCGCTTCGGCCTGCAGTACCGGGCGGTCGCGGCCGACACCGGCGCGATCGGTGGTGACCTGTCGCACGAGTTCCAGGTGATCGCCGACACCGGCGAGGATGCCATCGTTTACTGCCCGACCAGCGACTACGCGGCCAACATCGAGCTCGCCGAAGGCGTGGTACCGGCTGCGCCGCGTGCCGCGCCCGGACAGGCGATGGTCAACACGCCGACGCCGGACAAGAGCACTTGCGCTGCGGTGGCTGCGCTACTTGGCTTGCCGCTGCAGCAGACCGTCAAGAGCTTGGTGCTCGCCACCGACGAGCTCGACGAGGCCGGCGACATCGCCAGCAGCACCGTCTGGCTGCTGCTGGTGCGTGGTGACCATGAGCTCAACGAAGTCAAGGCCGGCAAGCTGGCAGGCTTCAAGTCGGGCTGGCGCTTCGCGACGATCGCCGAGATCGACGAGCACTTTGGCTGCAAGCCGGGCTATCTGGGTCCGATCGGTATGAAGAAGCCGGTCCAAGTGATTGCCGACCGTACGGTGGCGGCGATGAGCGATTTCGTCTGTGGTGCCAACGTCGAAGACGCGCACTTCACCGGTGTCAACTGGGGTCGCGACCTGCCCGAGCCTGTGCTGGTGGCCGATCTGCGCAACGTTCAGGCCGGCGACCCGTCGCCCGACGGTCTGGGCGTGCTGGCGATCCAGCGCGGTATCGAGGTCGGCCATGTGTTCTACCTTGGCACCAAGTACTCCGCGGCGATGAACGCCAGCTTTCTCGACGAGACTGGCAAGCCCAGGCTGATGGAGATGGGCTGCTACGGCATCGGCGTCACGCGCATCTTGGGCGCGGCGATCGAGCAGAACCACGACGAGCGCGGCATTGTTTGGCCGGCTTCGATCGCGCCGTTTGCGGCCGTGATCTGCCCGATCGGCTACGAGCGCTCGGCCGAGGTCAAGGCCGCTGCCGATGCGCTGCACGACCAGCTTGCGGCGGCCGGCATCGACGTGATGCTCGATGATCGCGGCGAGCGCCCGGGTGCGATGTTCGCCGACTGGGAATTGATCGGCGTGCCGCAGCGCGTGGTGATCTCCGATCGCGGCCTGAAGGCCGGGACGGTTGAACTACAGGGCCGGCGCGAGACCCAGGCCATGGTCGTGCCGCTGGCCGATGCGGCGGGCTTGGTCAAGGGCCGGCTGTCGGACTGAGCGTGGCATGAGCCCGCCCAGGCGTCGCGCGCTGCTGCTCGGCGCTGCCAGCGCGCTGCTGCTGCCGTTTGGCGTGCAGGCCGGCACCCAGGCCGAGGAGGCCTTGGCCGATGCGGTGCGTACTGCGCTGTCGGCGGCGATCGCCAGTGCGGCGCCGCCCAAGCTGTCGTTCGTGGATGCCGACGCGAGGCTTGCTTTTCTGCGTTGGCAGCTTGCGATGAGCGAGCGACTCAAACGGCGCAAGACCGAGGCGGTCACCCGCATTGAATTCCTCGAAACGCTTTGGTATGAGGCCACCCGCGCCAGGCTTGAGCCGGCGCTGGTGCTCGCCCTGGTCGAGGTCGAGAGCGGATTTCGCAAATACGCGATCAGCCCGGCTGGCGCGCGGGGCTACATGCAGGTGATGCCGTTCTGGGCCCGGCAGATCGGTGATGGCGATGCCGCGCGCTTGTTCCACCTGCAGACCAATCTGCGCTTTGGCTGTGTGATCCTGCGCCATTACCTCGAGCTCGAACTCGGCGACCTGATGCTCGCGCTCGGACGCTACAACGGCAGCCGTGGCCGCATGGAGTATCCGACGGCGGTGTTGTCTGGACGTCAGCGTTGGCAGCTCTAGGCCTTCAGGCCGCCCCAGGGCTTTGGCTTGGCGTCGCGCGCACCCAGCAGTTCAAGTACCCGTTCGACCGTGTCATCGACCAATTCGGCGATGCTTGTGGGCCGGTGGTAGAAAGCGGGCAGCGGCGGGAAGATGATGCCGCCCATCTCAGTGACGGCCGTCATGTTGCGCAGATGGGCCAGGTTGAACGGCGTCTCGCGAACCATCAGCAGCAAGCGGCGGCGCTCCTTGAGCGTGACATCGGCGGCGCGCGTCAGCAGGTTGTCCGAAAAGCCATGGGCGATCGCCGCCAGCGTCTTCATCGTACAGGGCGCGACCACCATCGCTGAGGCCTGGAAGCTGCCGCTCGCCACGCAGGCGCCGATGTCGCCGGGGGCGTAGGCATGGTCGGCCAGCGCATCGAGTTCGGATCGGCTCAGTCCGAGTTCGTGGTGGGCGTTGATCACGCCAGAGGGCGTGACGATCAGATGGGTTTCCAACTCAAGCTCACGGGCCCGCTCGAGCAGGCGCACGCCATACACCGCGCCGCTGGCGCCGGTGATACCGACGACCAGACGGCGCCTTGGCGCTGAACTCACTGGTCGAGCAACTGCTGCAGTTCGCCCGACTGGTACATCTCCATCATGATGTCAGAGCCGCCGACAAACTCGCCCGCCACATAGAGCTGAGGAATCGTCGGCCAGTTGGCGTAGTCCTTGATGCCCTGGCGGATGTCTTGGTCCTCCAGCACGTTGACTGTCTTGATCTCGGTCACGCCGCAGGCCTTGAGCACCTGGATGGCACGGCCCGAGAAGCCGCACTGCGGAAACTGGGCCGTGCCCTTCATGAACAGCACGACGCGGCCGCCCTTCACGATGCTGTCGATACGCTCTTGCACATCACTCATGGTTCTTATCCGGCAGTTGGGGTTGACAAGTGGACTTTATACGGCAAAGCGCTGCGCCGGGTCGGACGCAGCGGCTTTTGCCCTCTTGGGGCGCTCAAGGTGTCAGAAAGCGACGTTCATGCCCAGCCTGACCATGGGTTGCAACCTGACCGCGCCGTCGACCGTCGGGCCACCGCCGTTGAGCAGGCGGTCCAGTCGCCATGAAGCCAGGCTTGGGGAGGTCAGGCCAAGATCGGCGCTGAAACCCCACTCGCCGCGGTGGTTGCCGCTGCTGTAGCCGATGCCGGCGTAGGGCAGGGCCGCGTCGAGGTTGCCGCCGATGTTCAAGCCGGTGCGCAGGTTGATCAGCAGGCCGCCGGTCAAACGCAGACCACCCGTCTCGCCCAGGCGCAGCTTGCTGAATTGGTAATCGCCGAACAGGCGCAGCGTCTGGGTGCCGAAGTTTGGCAAGACCAGCGCGGGTCGGGATGTCGGCAAAGTGGTGGCGTCGCTTTCGAAACGGGCTTGCCAATAGGCACCGCCCAATCCATTGGTCGGCGCTGTAAGGCCCCGGTCCTGTGCGACGACGGCAGAAGCAGCGGCTGTCAAGGCGAGGAAAAGATGAATTTTTCGCATCACATCCCCTTCTAGGATCTTGCATCCAACACGGTTCGGATCGCCAGTCTCTATCCTACGTCGCCTGGCCTGTGCCGTGGGGTTTGAAATGTAAGGCGAAGCACTGCTTGCGCCAGCGATGCCCGCTGAAGCAAATGTGGCTTTGCCACTTTGCTTGACGCCCATGGGGGGCGGCCGGCTTCGGGGCGATCAGACGGGGATGCTTTGCCGCCCGCCGGTGCAGCGTTGCCGGCCTTCAAGGTCGCGCAGGGTGGCGATCTGCCCGAAGCCGGCAGCTTCAAGCAATCGGGTCACCGCTTCGGCCTGGTCCCAGCCATGCTCGAGCAGCAGCCAAGCGCCCGGCGCCATGTGTTCACCGGCCCCGGCGATGATCTGGCGCAGCGCATCCAGTCCGTCGCCGCCCGGCGTCAGCGCCAGCAGCGGTTCGTGGCGCAGCGCCGGCAGGTGAGGGTCGCCGGCCGCGATATACGGCGGGTTCGACAGCACCAGGTCGAAGTCTTGGCCCGCCGGCAGTGCCTGCCACCAACTGCCGCAGCGCCAGGTCAGCGCCAGCCCAAGTCGCTCGGCATTGGTCTGTGCCAAGGCCAGCGCGGCAGGGCTGAGGTCGGTGGCGGTCACGCGAGCACTCGGGTGGCGGTGGGCCACCGCCAGCGCGATCGCGCCGCTGCCGGTGCCCAGGTCGATCACGCGCGGGGCACGCAGAGCACTTTGTTTCAGCAGCGCCAGTGCCCAGTCGACCAGGGTCTCGGTGTCGTCGCGCGGTATCAGCACGTCGGGCGTCACGCGCAACGCCAGGCCGTGGAACTCACGCTCGCCCACCAGGTAGGCCAGCGGCTCACCGTCGGCGCGGCGCCGGCAGAGCGCGGCATAGGTCTGCGCCGCAGCTTGGGGCAGCTTCGCGTCGTCATGGGCGATCAGCCAACTGCGTGGCTGCAGCAGCAGATGGCCCAGCAGCCGCTGCGCGTCGAGCCGGTCCAGCCCGAGCGCGGCGGCCCGGGCCAGCGCCTGCGCCAGGTCGATCTCGGCCGGCTTTGACGCAGCCTGCTCGCTCACGCCGCGCCTTCGAGCGCTGCGAGCTGGTCTTGGGCTTGGGCCGCTTGCAGCGCGCTCAGCACATCGCCGAGGTCGCCTTCCATGATCGCGCCCAGCTTGTAGAGCGTGAGGTTGATGCGGTGATCGGTGAGCCGACCTTGCGGAAAGTTGTAAGTGCGGATCCGGTCAGAGCGGTCGCCGCTGCCGACCAGGCTTTTGCGGGTGGCCGCCTCGCTGGCGTCGCGCTGGGCTCGCTCCTTGTCGCGCAGCCTGGCCTGCAGCACGGCCATCGCTTTGGCCTTGTTGCGGTGCTGCGAGCGGTCGTCCTGGCATTCGGCCACCAGACCGGTGGGCAGGTGGGTGATGCGGATCGCCGAATCGGTCTTGTTGATGTGCTGGCCGCCGGCGCCGCTGGCTCGGAAGGTGTCGATGCGCAGGTCGGCCGGGTTGAGTGTGATCTCGGTCGCGGCGTCGGGCTCGGGCATCACCGCGACCGTGCAGGCGCTGGTGTGGATGCGGCCTTGCGACTCGGTCGTCGGCACGCGCTGGACCCGGTGGCCGCCAGACTCGAACTTCAGCGCGCCGTAGACATCCCGACCTTCGATCCGCAGCACCAATTCCTTGTAGCCGCCCAAGTCCGAGGTCGACTCGCTCATCACCTCGGTGCGCCAGCCGCAGCGCTCAAAGTAGCGCAGGTACATGCGCACCAAATCGGCCGCGAACAAGGCTGACTCGTCGCCGCCGGCGCCGGCGCGAATTTCCATGAAGGCGTTGCGCTCATCGTCAGGGTCGTGCGGCAGCAGTGCAGTCTGCAGTGCTGTTAGCTCGTCGGACAGGTCTTGCTGCGCGGCGGCGATCTCCTCACGCGCCATCTCGGCAATTTCGGCGTCGTCGCCGGACTCGGCCAGCATCTCGCGCGCAGCGGCCAGGTCGGCTTCGCGCCGCTCGTAAGTCCGCAGGCGCTGCACCAGCGACGCGGCCTCGGATTGTTCGCGCGCCACGGCACGGTAGCGGGCGATGTCCTGGCCCAGCTTGGGGTCGCTGAGGTGCTCGTCAAGCTCGGCCAAGCGCATGGCCAAGCGCTGCAATTGAAGTCGAAGGGAATCTCTCATGGGCGCGAGTCTGGCACGCCCGACCGCATGGCCGATGGCGCGCCGGCAGGCCAGCTAGCTGGCGTCGTCCGCCGCTGGGTGGCGTGGGGCCTGGCGCAGGAACAGGCGTGAAACCGTCTGCGCCATCTGCACCCTGGCTTCGCCGTCGCTGGCATGCAACTCGGCCAGGGTCCCGTGCAGCAGCTTCTGGGTCAGGCCGCGCGACAGGGCTTCGAGCACGCTGTCGATGTCTGTGCCCTTGGCCAGCAGCTTGCGGGCGCGGGCGATCTCGGTGGCGCGCCAGTCGTTGGCCTGGGCTTGCAGCGCCTGGATCAGCGGCACAGTGGCGCGTTGGTTCAGCCAATGGGCAAAGCTTTGCACCCCGGCGTCGATGATGGCTTCGGCCTGGGCGACGGCGGCCTGGCGCTTTTCGCCCGCCGACTGCACCACGGCAGCGAGGTCGTCAACGGTGTAGAGGTAGATGTCGGACAGGCTGCCGACTTCGGGCTCGATGTCGCGCGGTACTGCCAGGTCGACCATGAACATCGGGCGGTGCCGACGCGCCTTCAGCGCGCTGCGCACGGCGCCCAGGCCGATGATGGGCAGCGTGCTGGCGGTGCAGGAGATGACCGCATCGAATTCGTGCAGGCGCTGCGGCAGGTCGGCCAATCGCAAAGCCTGGCCGCCAAAACGGCCGGCCAGTTTCTCGCCCCGTTCGAGCGTGCGGTTGGCAATTGCGATGGCCTTGGGCGCACGCGCCGCAAAGTGCGTGGCCACCAGTTCGATCATTTCACCGGCGCCGACAAACAGCACCTGGATGTCGCGCAGGTCTTCGAACAGCTGCGCTGCCAGCCGCACCGACGCGGCCGCCATGCTGATCGAGTGCGCGCCGACCTCGGTCGAGGTGCGCACGTCCTTGGCGACGGAGAACGAGCGCTGGAACAACTGGTGCAAGGTGGTGCCCAGGGTGCCTGCGGAATCTGCTTCGCGCACCGCTTGCTTCATCTGGCCCAGGATCTGGGGTTCGCCCAGCACCATCGAGTCGAGCCCTGAGGCGACCCGGAAGGCATGGCGTGCGGCATGTTGCTGCTCGAGCACATAGGTGTGCTGGCGCAACTGTTCGCTGCTGACGCCACCTTGCGCCGCGAGCCAGTCGATCGCCGGGCTGATCAGCGCGTTGACCTGGGCCGGCTCGGCAGCGACATAGAGCTCGGTGCGGTTGCAGGTCGACAGCAGCGCGGCCTCGGGCAGCACGCGCATCAAGCGTTCGCGAAAACCGCGCAGCGCCGGTGAGAGTTGTTCGGGGGCAAACGCAAAGCGACCGCGCAGATCGATCGGCGCGGTCATGTGGTTCAAACCCAGGGCGAACACACTCATGGGCGAATTATAGAATTTGCGGTTCCGGGGCCGTCTTGCCTCCGCACGGGTCTAGCTTGACCTGGGTCAAATCTTCCGCCTCGATCGACGCTGATCTTCACGCCATGTCTCCTGTCGACGCGTTCTGGCACCTGGCCAACCTCTTCGCCCCGGCCATCGGCATGGGCTTGATCGCGCCGACGCTGGCCAAGCTCTTGTGGCGTCGCGAGCTGCGCGCTGCGCGCTGGCTCGGCTTGGCGGTCTGGACCGCCTGCAGCTGCTCTGTGGTGCTGGTGGCAGGTCTGGTCTTGCTGGGTCGAGATGGCCGGATGAGCACTTACGCTTTGATGGTGCTTGTCGCAGCGCTGGTACTGTGGTGGCGCGGTTGGCGCCGCTGAGCCGCAGGCTGCCGGGACCTTGACCCGCAGGCTCGGCTGAATCTCAGTTTGCGATCGCATGCGCGCGGGTCATCACCGCACCGCGCAGCGAATGCGGCAGCGCCTGGGTGATCTCGAGATCGATCATCTGGCCCACCAACCGCGCCGAGACCGGCCCGCCGTCGAAGTTGACGATGCGGTTGCACTCGGTGCGGCCCATCAGCTCGGCGGCGCTCTTGCGGCTGGGGCCTTCGACCAAGATGGTCTGCGTCTTGCCCACGCGGCTCGCGCTGATGCGCTGCACGTTGACCTCGAGCAGGGCTTGCAACTGCTGCAGTCGCTTGAGCTTGAGTGGCTGCGGCGTGTCGTCTTGCAGGTTGGCCGCCGGTGTGCCGGGGCGCGGGCTGAAGACGAAGCTGAAGCTGGCGTCGAAGCCGACATCCTCGATCAGCTTGAGTGTTTTTTGATGGTCTTCTTCTGTCTCGCCTGGGAAGCCGACGATGAAGTCCGACGACAGGCTGAGTTGCGGGCGCACCGCGCGCAGCTTGCGGATCGTGCTCTTGTATTCGATCGCGGTATAGCCGCGCTTCATCGCCATCAGGATCCGGTCCGAGCCGTGCTGTACCGGCAAGTGCAGGTGGCTGACGAGCTTGGGCAGTTCGCCGTAAGCCTCGATCAGGCGCTGGGTGAATTCATTCGGATGGCTGGTGGTGTAGCGGATGCGCGCTATGCCCGGGATGTCGTGGACGTATTCAAGCAGCAGCGCGAAGTCGGCGATCTCGGCGGTCTGTCCCATCTTGCCGCGGTAGGCGTTGACGTTCTGGCCCAGCAGCGTGACCTCCTTGAC
>CALQBT020000024.1 GCA_943328885.2 Bordetella parapertussis
CCGATTCCGCAAAGTTTTTTCTGGACGAACAGATCAAGATATACGAGGCAAAGCTCAGCGAAGCCGAGACTCGTCTGAAAGAATTTCGTCTGAAAAATATAGAACTTCAGACTGGAGATGGCAATGATTCAGGCTCCAGACTGAGTGCTATCTCACAGCAACTCCAGGCTGCCAGATTGGAATTGCGAGAGGCTGAAAACTCCCGGGATGCGGCGCGTCAACAGCTCGAGGCCGAGAAAGGTGGCAGTGCGAGCACCGCAGTGCAAGGTCTGCTGCAGGAGTCGATGATCTCGGTCTCGACGCCCGAGATAGACGTCAGGATCGAAGCCGTCAGACGAAATCTAGACCAGTTGCTGCAGCGCTTCACCGACCAGCATCCCGACGTTCTGAATTCACGCCGCTTGCTCGCTGAACTGGAACAGCAAAAGCGCAAGGAGGTCGCGGAACTTCGCAGGCTTGCGCTGGCGACGCCGTCGAATCCGCAACAGGCCAACACCAGCCTGGCCATGCAGGAGATGGCCCGTCTGCAGGCCTCGGCCGAAATCCAGGTGGCTGCGTTGAAGGCAAGGGTGGCGGAGTACAGCGCGCGCCACGCCCAGGCCCGGGCGATGACCCGAACGTCGCCGCAGATCGAAGCCGAGGCGTCACAGCTCAATCGCGACTACGGCATTGTCAAGAAGAGCTACGAAGACCTGGTCGGCCGCCGGCAGGCGGCTGTGATGTCGGGGGATCTGGACATGGCTTCGGGCGTGGTTGATTTCCGCCTGATCGACCCACCGCGGGTCTCGCCTCGACCCGTCTCGCCCAACCGTTCTGTGTTGCTGTTGATGGCACTGGCCGTTGCTGTAAGCGCTGGTTTGTTCGCGTCCTTCGCGGTCAGCCAGATTCGGCCCGTCTATCATGATTCGGAGGCTCTGCGGCTGAAATCCGGGGTTCCTTTGCTGGGTGTGGTCTCGATGGCGCTCACCGAGACGCAACGTCGCAACGAACGATTTGACCGCCTGCGATTTTTCGGGGTCAGTGCTGGATTTCTGACACTCTTCCTGGCCGCGTTAGCGACTGTCACTATTCTTGCTAACAGGCAGGTGGGTTGAATCCGATGAGCAGCTTGATCGAACAGGCCGCCGAGCGACTGGCGCAGATCCGCGCGGCGGGCATTGCGACCCCGGAGATGGAGCCGGTCCGGCCGGCGGCTTTGAGCCAGGGGTTGACGGATCCGGCTCAGGCAGCTGAATTAAATTACGAAGATAAGACGCGTACTACCTGCATACGATCTTCCAAGTTTGTTGAGCTGGACCTGGCTGCGCTGGCCGGAGCAGGCTACTTGGTGCCATCGGCGCCGGGTTCTCACATGGCAGACCAGTACCGCGTGATCAAGCGACCCTTGATCGGCAACGCCATGGGCATCCGCGGTGCCAGGGCGATCCACGGCAACCTGATCATGATGACCAGCGCGATGCCGGGTGAGGGCAAGAGCTTTACGTCGATCAACCTGGCCATGAGCATCGCGGCCGAGCTCGACCACAGTGTGCTGTTGGTCGATGCGGATGTGGCGAGGCCCTCGATATTGAAGAAGCTCGGGCTGGGCGAGGCGCCTGGCCTGCTCGATCTGCTGGAGGGCAAGGCCGAGATGAGCGAGGTCTTGATGCGCACGAACATCGACAAGCTCACCGTGTTGCCCAGTGGTCGGCCCCATCCCAAGTCCACCGAATTGCTGGCCAGCGACGCAATGCGCCAGTTGCTGGAGGATTTGGCCTCACGCTATGACGATCGCCTCATCATCTTCGACTCGCCGCCTTTGCTGCTCGCCACCGAGGCCAGGGTGCTGGCCACCCAGATGGGGCAGGTCGTCATCGTCGTGCAAGCCGGCAAGACCTTGCGGGCTGACGTGCAACAGGCCTTGTCGACGATCGAATCCTGCCCGATCCGGATGATGTTGCTCAACATGGCCCGCAGCGACACCCATGGCGCGTACGGCTACGGCTACGGCTACGGCTACGGCTACGGCTACGGCTACGCCCGCGAGGCCGGGGTTGAAGGCGACAACACCGGCCCCGCCGGCAAAGGGCAGGTCGATGCGCCGACGCCGGTCTGATCTCATTGCGCAGGCGCTGCGGCTGGGCTCGCGCGTTGAGCGATCGCCCCATCGGCAGATGTTCGGACACCAGCCCTGTTGGAGCCTGTTGCCGCTGTTTGGCTCGCTGGTCCTGGCATTGCCCGGCTGGGCGCAGACCGGGGGACTGACTGTCCATCCCAGTGCGTCAGTGACCGAGACCTGGACCGACAACTACCGTCTGACGAGCGTCAATCCGGCCATTGATACGGTCACTCGTTTGAGTGCTGGCGTGAGTCTGCGCAGCCCGGCAGGTCCGCTGCAAGGCTATCTTGACTACGCGTTGTCAAATCTTGTCTATGCGCGGCACAGCGAAAACAATGAATTCCAAAATTCGTTGAACGCCAATTTCAACGCCAGATCGACAGAGGGGCGGGCTGCGATCGGCGTCGCCGCATCGATTTCGCGAAGCGCGGTTTCTGCATTCGGCGTGCAACCTGGCGGCAGTGGCCTGACGCAGGCCAACTCGGCCGAACTGCGAACCCTGGCGCTGACGCCTCAATTCCAGGGTCCGATCGGCACCGCGGTTCACTACACCGCATCGCTGGGCTACAACACCAGCAGCGCGAACGGCACCAGCCTCGGTGACGCGAGCAACTCTTCGGCCATGTTGCATCTCGCGCCGTCCAAACCAGCCCGACTCGGTTGGACGCTAGACGGATCCCGCCTGCGCTCGGAGTTCAAAGCCGGGCGACCGACCGTCAGCGACAGGCTGTTTGCTGGACTGAGCCTCGGACTCGCCGAACTCGATCTTCAGATCAGCGCAAATCGTGGTGTGGAACTGTCTGACCTGACGGTGTCGCAGCGACAGCGCTATCAGACTTTGGGGTTTGGTGCGGTCTGGGCGCCTTCGTCCCGAACCCAGCTGACGGCCAAGATCGACCAGCGCCCAGCGGGAAATACGCACACGCTGAGCCTAGAGCATCGAACGCCTTTGACGGTGTGGACACTGAGCGATACCCGCAGCTTGTCGAGCGAGGCCAATCCCGCCGCGACAACAGGCCGTGGTGCAGCCTACGACGCTTTTTACGCGCAGTTTGCCTCGGCGATACCCGACCCGGTTGAAAGAGCCAATTTCGTCGTCAACTTTTTGCGCCAGCAAGGCATCAGCTCTGTCGTCAACCCGGGATTCCTGAGTTCCGCAGCCTCGCTGACGCACCTGCAGGCACTGTCGACGGCGTGGCGTGGCCAGCGCAGCACCGCCATGTTGTCGCTGACAAGATCGACCAGCCGTCGCGTGGATTCAGCCAGTGTTGCGGTGGATGACCTGTCGGCGGCTGGCCAAGTGCAGCTGATCGGCGCATCGCTGGACCTGTCGCAGCGCCTGACGCCGCTGTCGTCGATGACCTTGGTGCTCAGCGGCAGTCAAGGGCGTGGGACGCTGGCCAGTCAGTTCAACCGCCAGCGTCAGGCCAGTTTGCAGTACAGCTTGCGGCCCACGGTCCAAAGCAGCTTGATCGTGGGTCTGCGCCGCGTGCGCTATGAAAACGCCTTGTCGCCCTTCGGTGAGAGCGCCATTTTTGCCACCGTTGCGATCCAGTTTTAAGCCATGTACGAATCGTTCTACGGGCTCAACAACAAGCCCTTCCAACTCAACCCCGATCCGAGCTTCTACTTCGGCAGCAAACAGCACAGGCGAGCCAAGGCCTACCTCGACTACGGTGTTTCGCGCAACGAGGGCTTCATCGTCATCACCGGCGAAGTTGGCGCCGGCAAGACCACGCTGCTGCGGGCCTTGATCGGCGGCTTGCACGGCAGTGACGTCGTGGTCGGGCATCTGGTGACCACGCAGCTTGGCGCCGAGGACACTTTGCGCATGGTCGGCGCGTCGTTTGGCTTCAAGGTCAAGGATGTGCCCAAGTCCGAGTTGCTGATCACGCTGGAGGCCTTCCTGGTCAGCCAGACCACCAAAGGCAAGCGTTGTCTGCTGATCGTCGATGAGGCGCAGAACCTTACGCCTCGCGCGGTCGAGGAACTGCGCATGCTGTCGAACTTCCAGTTCGGCAACCAGGCCTTGATGCAGAGCTTTCTGGTCGGTCAGCCCGAGTTTCGCGAGATCCTCCAGCGGCCCGAAATGGAGCAGTTCCGTCAGCGTGTGGCCGCCACTTGCCATATCGGCCCGATGGATCGTGATGAGACCCGGGATTACATCGAGCACAGGCTCAAATGCGTCGGCTCGACCGGTCAGCCCAGCTTCGAGCCTGAGGCCATCGACATGATCTTCAAGGCCAGCGGCGGTATTCCGCGTCGCATCAATTCGGTCTGCGACCGTTTGCTGCTGGCGGGTTACCTGGCTGGCAAGACCCACCTCCAGGCCGGAGATGTCCAGGAAGTGTTGACTGAGTTCGCGCAAGAGGCCAAGGCGCCAGGCCGCCGGCTGAGTGCTGCTCAGAACATGCCCGGCAACTGGTTGCCCCTTGAGCCTCCTGTTGCGGCCACAGCGCTCGATGTCGATTTGAACCAGCTGCAGATCGATCCGGCCACAGCCGACACCGTGTCGCGGCAGGTCGGTCGGTTGGCTTCCGATCAGCGCGGCGACCAGGTCCAGCGCCTCGAGCGCGGGATGCTCAGGCTGGAGCGGTCCAACCTGCAATTGCTGGCCTTGGTGCAACAACTGGTGAACGCGGTGAAAAAACCCATCGACGAAGGACTGAAGTGAACGGCTCTGCACGCAACGATGACGACAGCCCGCTGGCGCTGGTCCCTGCCCCGCAGCGCCCAGCGCCGGTGATGTGTGTGGTCGGTGCGCGGCCGAATTTCATGAAAATGGCGCCTATTCTTCGAGCCCTGGCTGCGCATCAGCCGCCGCTGCCGGCGATGCTGGTGCACACCGGGCAACACTACGACCAGGGCATGAGCCAGCAGCTGTTCGAAGACCTGGGTTTGCCGCTGCCAGACCTGAACCTGGAGGTGGGCTCGGGCAGCCACGCGGTGCAGACCGCCGAGGTGATGCGCCGCTTCGAACCCGCGCTCGATGAGCATCAACCGGCCTGTGTGCTGGTGGTCGGCGACGTCAATTCCACGCTGGCTTGCAGCTTGGTGGCGGTGAAGAAAAACGTGCCGGTGGTCCATGTCGAGGCCGGCCTGCGCAGCCACGACCGCAAAATGCCCGAGGAGATCAACCGGGTCCTCACGGACCAGATCGCTGACCGGCTCTACACCACCGAGCGCAGCGCGCTGGCCAACCTGTTACGCGAGGGCGTGGCCGGCGAGCGGGTCTGCTTTGCCGGCAACGTGATGATCGACTCGCTGCTGGCCAATCGAGCCCACGCCAAGCCGATCGCCCGCACATTGCGCGACCACGGCATCGACCCGGTACTGATCACCCAAGCAAAAGGCTATGGACTGGTCACCTTGCACCGGCCGTCCAATGTCGACGATCCAGACACCTTGCGCCGCCTGCTGGGAATCCTGGGCGAGGTGGCAGCCAGTCTGCCGCTGGTGTTTGCGCTGCACCCGCGCACCCGCCACAACATCGAGCGCTTCGGTTTGATGCGAGGGATCGACGCCCAGACCATGGTGTTGCTGCCTGCGCAAGGCTACTTCGAGATGCTTGGTCTGATGCGGGACGCCACCTTGGTGCTGACCGATTCGGGGGGTCTGCAGGAGGAAACGACCGCGCTGGGTGTGCCTTGCCTGACGCTGCGCGAGAACACCGAGCGCCCGATCACGGTTGAGCAGGGCAGCAACACCTTGGTCGGAGGCGATGGCCAGGCGATCCGCCATGGGGTGGCCGAGATCCTGCGCGGTGGCGGCAAGCGCGGCCGCATGCCCGAGCTGTGGGACGGCCAGGCCGCACAGCGCATCGCCGCTGACCTGTGGCGCTGGTTGGCCGTCGGCGCGCGCTGAGGCGGCTTCTCTGATGAGCGAAACCGACCGGTTGGCGCCGACCGTCACCAATGCGTTGACGATTGATGTCGAAGACTACTTCCAGGTCTCGGCGATGGCGCCTTACATCGATCGCAGCGATTGGGACCGCATCGAATGTCGGGTCGAGGCCAATGTCGACCGACTGCTGGATCTGCTCGACCGCCACGCCACGCGCGCGACGTTCTTCACCCTTGGATGGATTGCGCAGCGCTACCCGCAACTGGTGCGCCGCATCGTTGCGCAAGGCCATGAACTGGCGAGCCACGGCTATGGCCACCAGCGTGCCAGCGAGCTCAGCCGCAAGGCTTTCACCGCCGACATAGGCCGGGCCAAGAAGCTTCTCGAAGACATCGGTGGCGCGGCGGTGCAGGGTTACCGGGCCCCGAGCTTTTCGATCGCCGCTCGGAACCTCTGGGCCTTCGATTGCCTGCTCGCCACAGGCCACCGCTACAGCTCGAGCATCTACCCCATCGCACACGACCACTACGGCATGCCCGATGCGCCGCGCTTTGCCCATCGGCTTGCTTGCGGCTTGGTGGAGATCCCGCTGACCACGCTGCGGCTGCGCGGGCGCAACTGGCCTTGCAGCGGGGGTGGCTATTTCAGGTTGCTGCCCTATGCCATGTCGCGCTGGATGATCCGCCGGGTCAACGCTGCCGACCAAACGCCGGCGATCTTCTATTGCCACCCTTGGGAGATTGATCCGGGCCAGCCGCGGGTGGCGGGCATCGACCTCAAGACCCGGTTTCGGCATTACGTCCACCTCGACCGCATGGAGCGACGGCTCGACTGCTTGCTGCGCGATTTCCGCTGGGGCCGGATGGACGAGATCTTCATGCCGTCGGGGTCTGCCGCCCCGGCGATGATGGCGCGCTAAGCGGTGATGGCGATCAAACAACTGACGCTGGGCGACGCTGCCGCTGCAGCGCGCTGGGATGCTTTTGTGCTGACCTGCCCGCAAGCGACTTTCTTCCACCGCGCGGGTTGGCAGCAAGTGTTGCACCAGGTCTTCCGGCACCCGACGTATTTTCTCTACGCCGAGCGCGATGGCCAGATCGAAGGCGTGCTGCCACTGGCGCAGGTCAAGAGCCTGCTGTTCGGCCATGCGTTGGTGGGACTGCCTTTCGCAGATTACGGCGGCGTGGCGGCCAACAATCTGGCAGCGGCTGATGCCTTGGAGGCCGAGGCCCAGAGAATCGCCCGGAACCTCGGCGCAGGCCATCTGGAGTTGCGCAACGTCGAGCGACGGCATGCCGACTGGCCGCTGCAAGACCTCTATGTCAGCTTGCGCAAACCCATCCTGGCTGACGACGAGGCCAACCTGCTGGCGATCCCGCGCAAGCAACGCGCGATGGTCCGCAAAGGTATCAAAAACGGCTTGCGCAGCGAAATCGACCCGGGCATCGATCGCTTCTTTGCGCTGTTTGCCGACAACGTGCACCGGCACGGCACACCCGCAATGCCCAAGCGATGGTTCCAGGCCTTGCGCGACGAGTTCGGCGCTGATTGCGAAGTGCTCACGGTCGTGTCGGCCGAGGGTCGACCGCTGAGCAGCGTGCTGAGCTTTTATTTCCGCGACCAGGTGTTGCCGCACCATGCGGGCGATGACCTGGCAGCGCGAGATCTGGCGGCCAACGATTTCAAGTACTGGGAGCTGATGCGGCGCGCCGCCGGACGTGGTCTCGTGCAGTTCGATTTTGGCCGCAGCAAACAAGGCAGCGGACCGTATGCGTTCAAGAAGAACTGGGGTTTCTTGGCAACGCCGCTGCACTACGAGTACTGCCTGTACAAGCGCGACAGCGTGCCTCAGAACAACCCCAGCAATGCCAAGTACAAGCTGATGATCGAGGCCTGGCGCCGCCTGCCGCTGGGGCTGGCCAATTGGCTGGGGCCCTTCGTCGTGCGCAACCTGGGCTGAGCCGAACACCATGGCCAACCTGCTCTACCTCGTGCACCGTCTGCCTTATCCGCCGGACAAGGGCGACAAGGTTCGCTCCTACCATGTGCTCAGGCATCTGGCGGCGCGGCATCGGGTGTTCCTGGGCACCTTCATCGACGACCCGGGCGATGTCCAGCACCTCGAGGCTTTGCAAGCGATCTGCGCCGGGCTGCACGTGGTCCGACTGGACCCACGCCGCGCCAGACTGGCCAGTCTGCGCGGGCTGGTGAGCGGACAAGCGCTGAGCCTGCACTATTACCGGGACGGTGGCTTGCAGCGCTGGGTCACTGAAACGGTCACCAGACACCACATCAGCGCAGCCTTGGTCTTCTCGTCGCCGATGGCGCAGTACCTGGCGCGTTGGCCCGCCCTGCCGGCGCTGGTCGATCTGGTGGACGTCGATTCGGCCAAATGGACCGAGTACGCCCGCGCGCACCGCTGGCCGATGTCGTCACTGTACCGCCGCGAGGGCGAGCGCTTGCTCGGCCATGAGCGCGCCGTCGTGGCCAAGGCTGCGCAGTCGTTTTTGGTCACCGGCCAAGAGGTCGCGTTGTTCGAGCGTTTGGCGCCTGATCTCAAGGGCCGGGTGCAAGCCCTGGGCAACGGCGTCGACACCGAGTACTTTTCGCCTGACCCGCAGCGGGACTCGCCGTATGCGGCCGGTGAGTTACCGGTGGTGTTCACCGGAGCGATGGATTACTGGCCGAATATCGATGGCATCAGCTGGTTCGCCCGAGAAGCATTGCCCGCGCTGCGACTGCGCTGGCCGCGGCTGAGACTGCACATCGTCGGCCGCAACCCGGTGGGCTCGGTGCGTGCATTGGCCAGCGACGGCGTCGCAGTCAGCGGCACGGTGCCTGACGTCAGACCCTACTTGCAGCATGCCGCCGTGGTGGTCGCACCGCTGCGCCTGGCGCGTGGCTTGCAGAACAAGCTGCTCGAGGCGATGGCGATGGCGCGACCGGTGGTCGCCGCGCAGGCTTGTGTCGAGGCGGTCAGCGCCAGCGCGGGCCAGGAACTGCTCGCAGCCACAGGCATCGACGACTATGTTCGCCTGGTGGATGGCCTGCTGCGCGATCCGGTGGGTGCCCACAAGATGGCGCTGGCGGCCCGCCAACGAGTGATCGCTGACTACGGCTGGGCAGCACAACTGGCGCCGCTCGATCGGCACCTGGGCCATGTTTTCGAGCAGTCCCGCGCCGAGCCCGCCACCCTGATGTCTGCCCAGACGGCATGATCGCCCAGACCTTGAGGTTTGGCACCATCCCGGGCGCTTGGCGCGGCCCCGGCATCGCCTTGCTGGCCGTGATCGCGCTGCTGCTTGGGGCCTACCAACAGACTGTCGAGTCGATGGTCTCGATCTGGCTGCGCTCCGAGACCTTTGCCCATGCCTTCGTGGTGCCGCCCCTGGTGTTGTGGCTGGTCTGGCGCAAGCGCGACGAGCTCAGCCCCATGATGCCAAGACCCACCGCTTGGGCGCTGCTGCCCATCGCGGTTGCCGCGATGGGCTGGTTGCTCGCTCGTTTGGCCTTGGTCCATTCGGTCGAGCAACTGGCGTTCACGTCGCTGTTGGTGTTGGCGGTCCCGCTGGTGTTGGGCCGGCAAGTGGCGCAGACCTTGCTGTTCCCCTTGTGTTTTCTGTTCTTTGCGGTCCCGGTGGGTGAATTCATGGTCCCCACACTGATGCAATGGACCGCTGACTTCACTGTCACGGCCTTGCGGCTCAGCGGCATCCCGGTTTACCGGGAAGGCCTGCAGTTCGTGATTCCGACCGGTCGCTGGTCGGTGGTGGAGGCTTGCAGCGGCATCAGGTACCTGGTCGCGTCCTTCATGGTTGGGAGCCTGTTCGCCTACCTGAACTACCGCTCGACCAAACGGCGCATGATGTTTGTCGGCCTGTCACTCCTGGTCCCCGTCGTCGCCAACTGGTTGCGCGCTTACCTGACGGTGATGCTTGGACACCTGTCTGGCAACAAGCTCGCCGTTGGTTTTGACCACTTGATCTATGGCTGGCTGTTCTTCGGCATCGTGATCACGGCCTTGTTCGTCATCGGTGCCAGGTGGGCACAGACGCCGGCCCCGGTGCCTGTGCAAGCCCGGTCAGGCCTGCGGCCCGAACCCGTCACGCTGCGGGCGTTCTGGCCCTTGGCCTTGCTCGTTGCGGTCTTGCTGCCGCCGTTGCTGCTAAGCCTGGCAGCGCAGCAGCGAACCTCGGCAGCACCCAGTCTGCAACTGCCCGATCGCCTGGCTGCCGACTGGCGCGCCACCGATGAAGCACTGTCGGCCTGGATGCCGAACACCCAGCGTGCGTCCGTGCAAGCGCGCCGAAGCTACCGCAAAGCTGGCTTGGTGGTTGACGTCCACATCGCCTATTTTCGCGACCAGGACGAAGACCACAAACTGGTCAGCTCGTCCAACACCCTGGTGCCGAGCCAGGACCCTCATTGGCAGCAGATCAGCCGCGGCGTGGCGTCGGCGCCCGATGCAGCCGGTGGCTTCGAGGTGGCCAGCGCCGAGATCGGTGGCGCCGCCAGGTTCCACCAAGCCCGCCGACTGCAGGTCTGGCACTGGTATTGGATCGGCGGAGGGGTGACGCACCGCGAGGTCGTCGCCAAGCTGCTCAGCGGCTGGCAAAGACTGACAGGCCATGATGATGAGTCGGCGCTGGTCGTGTTGTGTGCTCGGCAGGACTCGGAGGGCGGCGGGAAGACTGCACTGGAATCCTTTGTTCGCGACAACTGGCCGCTGCTGGATCAGCAGTTGCGTGAAACGAGTCACCGTAGGTGAAATCCGACCCCAGCGACAATCCTGGCAGCAGAAAATCTTCAAGGCGAAAAGAATGACAACAGTTGCGGTGATCGGCCTGGGTTATGTTGGTTTGCCCCTGGTGGTGGCGTTTGGCAAGCAACTGCGGACCATTGGTTTCGACATCTCGCAGGCCAAGGTCGAGTCCTGCCAGCGAGGCGTCGACCCATCGCGCGAGCTGCCCGACCAGGAGCTCCGCGCCGCCGCGCAAGCGGTCTACACCGCCGACGCCCGCCTGCTGTCCGAGGCCGACATCATCATCGTTGCCGTGCCCACGCCGGTCGACCAGGCCCATATCCCGGACTTCAAGCCCTTGATCGGCGCCAGCAACACCGTCGGCCGACACATGAAAAAGGGCGCGGTCGTGGTCTATGAGTCGACCGTCTACCCCGGCGCGACCGAGGAGGTCTGCATCCCGGTGCTCGAGAGTGCCTCGGGCTTGACCTGGAAGCGGGACTTCTTTGTCGGCTACTCGCCCGAGCGCATCAACCCCGGCGACAAGGAGCACACGCTGACCAAGATCCTCAAGATCGTCTCGGGCGACATGCCGGAGACGCTGGCTCGGGTGGCCCAGCTTTACGAGAAGATCGTCGTGCCTGGCGTGCACCGCGCCAGCAGCATCAAGGCTGCTGAAGCCGCCAAGGTGATCGAAAACACCCAGCGCGACCTCAACATCGCGCTGATGAACGAGCTCGCGATCATCTTCGACCGCATGGGGCTCGACACCAGCGAGGTGCTCGAGGCGGCCGGCACGAAATGGACCTTCCTGAAGTTCAAGCCCGGGCTGGTCGGTGGGCACTGCATCGGGGTTGATCCCTACTACCTGACGCACAAGGCCGAGATGCTGGGCTACCACCCGCAGGTGATCCTGGCCGGGCGTCGCATCAACGACAGCATGGGCAAGTTCATCGCTGAGCAGACGATCAAGCAGATGATCGCCAGCGGCAGCCCGATCAAAGGCGCCAAGGTCAACGTGTTGGGGCTGACCTTCAAAGAGAACTGCGGCGACCTGCGCAACAGCAAGGTCATCGACATCATCGATGAGCTCAAGACCTACGGCGTCGAGGTCTCGGTCACCGATCCTCAGGCTGGCGCCGAAGAGGCGATGCAGGAGTATGGAGTCCGTCTGTTGCGCTGGGACGAGTTGCCGCGCGCCGATGCGATGGTGGTGGCGGTGGCGCACCAGGAATATGCAAGCCTGGGTGCTGACCAACTCGGCGAGAAGTTGGTCGACGGCGGCGCATTCATCGATGTCAAGGCGGTCTTTGACGCCACCGCGCTGCGTGCGGCGGGCTATCAACTCTGGCGTCTGTGACGGGTTGAGTGGCGGGCTGAGCGACGGCATTGCGCGACATGAAGATCCCCAGAGTCTCGGTGTGCATCCCCACCTACCGTGGGGGCAAAACGCTGGGCGCTGCCATCGAGTCCGTGCTGGCTCAAACCTATACCGACTTCGAATTGATCGTCGTCGACGATGACTCGCCGGACGACACACGTGCCGTGGTCGAGCGTTTCTCGGACCCGCGAGTCATCTACCTTCGGAATGAAAAAAATCTGGGGCCGCAAGGCAATTGGAACCGCTGCCTCGAAGTCGCGGCAGGAGACTATTTCAAGCTTCTGCCGCACGACGACTTGCTGCATCCTCGTTGTCTGCAGCGCCAGGTCGGCGTGCTCGACGCGGACACCGAGCAGACGATCGCGCTGGTGTTCTGCGCCCGCGAGGTGTTGGGTCCTGACGCACGCTTGCTGATGCGGCGCGGTTATCCCGGTGGACGCGAGGGTCTGATCGACCGCAATGCACTGATCCGGGCCTGTGTCCGTCGCGGCACCAACCTGATCGGCGAGCCCGGCGCTGTGCTGCTGCGCAAGGCGACCGCTGCCAAGGTCGGTGGGTTCGATGCAACCAACCCCTACGTCATCGACCTCGACTACTGGTTCCGTCTGCTGGCCCATGGCGATGCGTATTTCTGCGAAGAGGCCTTGGCGGCGTTCCGTGTGTCACCGACGCAGTGGAGTGTGGCTATCGGCGCCCATCAGAGCAGCGACTTCCGAAACTTCGTGGCGCGTTATGTGGCCCGTGGCGCCTCACCTGCTAGCGCCATCGACCACCTGGTCGGTCGATTCACGCCGGGTCTCAACAATCTGGCACGTTTAATATTTTATCGACTCTATCTCGGTTGAATACCTTGATTCGGTTTGGAGAAGATTTAATAAATCCGTCATGCTGTCTCTTTTCAAGACTGCTTCAAGTTCCTCAGCAATGGCTTCCGAGTGGGATTTTTGCCCGATTTATATGCCAAGCATCATGGCCCA
>CALQBT020000025.1 GCA_943328885.2 Bordetella parapertussis
GGCGATCGACTTCATGCTGTTGGACGATGCACTGGGCGTGCAGCACAACGCCGGCGCCGACGGTCAAGCGGTGCCGCGGGTCGTGATCGAGGAGTTCTTGCAGGGAGAAGAAGCCAGCTTCATCGTGCTGGTGGACGGCAAGAACGTGCTGGCGCTGGCCAGCAGCCAGGACCACAAACGCCTGCAGGACGGCGACTTGGGGCCCAACACTGGCGGCATGGGTGCTTACTCGCCGGCGCCGGTGGTCACGCCCAACGTGCACGCCAAGGCAATGCACGAGATCATCCTGCCCACGGTGCAGGGCATGGCGCGCGACGGCACGCCGTTCACCGGTTTTCTCTACGCCGGTCTGATGATCGACGCGCGGGGTCGACCCAAGACGCTGGAGTTCAACACGCGGATGGGAGACCCCGAGGCACAGCCGATCCTGATGCGTCTCAAGAGCGATCTGGTCGAGGTGCTGCTGCACGCCACCGATGGCACGCTGGACCAGGTCGAACTGCAATGGGATCGCCGCGTCGCACTCGGCGTCGTGCTGGCCGCTGCCGGCTACCCGGCCGCTCCCCGCAAGGGCGATGCGATCACCGGACTGGCCGTTGACAGCGAGGATGCGGTGGTGTTCCACGCCGGCACCGCTTTGCAGGACGGCTTGCTGCGCGTGACCGGCGGTCGCGTGCTGTGCGTCACTGCGCTGGGTGACTCAACCAAAATCGCGCAGCAGCGAGCCTACGACGCGCTGCGCGGCATCCATATCGACGGTGTGCAGTACCGCCGCGACATCGGGTATCGCGCGATCAAGCGCTGAGGCGCTTTTCGGATCAAGAACGACCGATGAACACCCAAGCCGTTCGCGACTATCTGCTCGACCTGCAGCAGCGCATCATCGATTCGCTGCAGGCGGCCGATGGCCAGCCTTTTGTCATGGACGCCTGGGTTCGCGCGCCCGGGGAGCGGCTGCAAGGCGATGGCCGCACGCAGTTGGTCGAGGAAGGGCTGCTGTTCGAGCGAGGCGGTTGCAACTTCAGCCATGTCAAGGGCCCGCAATTGCCGCCTTCGGCGACCCAGCATCGGCCCGAGCTGGCGGGCGCAGCTTTCGAGGCGATGGGTGTCTCGCTGGTCCTGCACCCGCGCAATCCGCATGTGCCCACTGTTCATTTGAACGTGCGTATGTTCGCCGCCTTGCCCGCTGGCCAGCCCGCCGTGGTCTGGTTTGGCGGCGGCATGGACCTGACGCCTTACTACGGCGTCGAGGAGGATGCGCGGCACTTCCACCAGACTTGTCAGTCGGCCTTGGATCCCTTTGGCATGGGCCTGTACCCGCGTTTCAAGCGATGGTGCGATGAGTATTTTTTCCTGAAGCACCGCAATGAGCCGCGCGGCATCGGGGGCGTCTTTTTCGACGACTTTGCCGAACTCGGCTTCGACCGCAGCTTTGCGATGATGCGTTCGGTGGGTGATGCCTTTTTGCCGGCTTATCTGCCCATCGTGGCACGCCGGCGTGACACGCTTTATGGCGAGCGTGAGCGGGATTTTCAAGCCTATCGTCGTGGTCGTTATGTAGAGTTCAACCTGGTCTTCGATCGCGGCACCTTGTTTGGACTTCAATCGGGTGGGCGCACCGAGAGCATCCTGATGTCGATGCCGCCGATCGTCAAATGGCGCTACAACTGGGCGCCCGATGCGGGGACGGCCGAAGCCAGGCTGTACAGCGATTTTCTGCGTCCCCGCGACTGGGCGGCACCCAGGGCCGGTGCCGAGGTCGACGCGGCATGATGGCGCCGACCCGCATCGGCTTGCTGGGGGGCAGCTTCGACCCGCCGCACTTGGCGCATCTGGCGCTGGGCCGTGTTGCGCTGCGCCAACTCGCGCTCGACGAGTTGCGCTGGCTGCCGGCGGGCGCCCCCTGGCAAAAAGCCGGACGGGTGATGGCCAGCACCGATCACCGTGCCGCGATGTTGGCCTTGCTGCTCGTCACCGAGCCGCGCTGCGTCATCGACAGCCGCGAACTCCAACGCGTCGGCCTGACCTACACCATCGATACGGTGCGCGAATTGCAGGCCGAGCGGCCGCAGGCCGAATGGTTCTTGATCTTGGGTCAGGATCAATATGCCCGCTTTGACACCTGGCGCGATTGGGCTGAACTGGCGCAGCGATTGACGCTGGCGGTGGCGGGTCGGGCAGGCCAGGCGCCGCAGGCGCCAGCGGCCTTGGCCAGCCTGGCGCATCGTCTCGTGACGCTGGACTTGCCCGCGACCGACATCGCCGCCAGCGACATCCGGGCCCGCATCGCTGACGGGCAAACAGTGACTGCGCTGGTCGGCGAGCGCGTGGCCGGCTATATTGAACAACATCAGCTCTATTCACACCAACCACGGAACACCAAGCACTGAATGGACATTCGCAAACTGCAACGGGCCATCGTCGATGGACTCGAGGACGTCAAGGCCCAGGACATCCTGGTGTTCAACACCGAACATCTCTCGGCGTTGTTTGAGCGGGTGATCATCGCCTCGGGCACCAGCAACCGCCAGACCAAGGCACTGGCCTCGGGTGTGCGCTCGGCTGTACGCGAGGCTGGCTTCCCGGTGCTCGCGACCGAGGGTGGCGAGAACGGCGAATGGATCATCGTCGACTGTGGTGCTGCGGTGGTGCATGTGATGCAACCGGCGATCCGGGAATACTACCGGCTCGAGGAGATCTGGGGCGGCAAGCCGGTCAGGATGAAGATCGGCAGCGATGCGCCGCGCGGCTTGGTCAAGGCCTCGGAGCCCGAGGAGGACGAGCCGGCGGTCAAACGCAAGCCTGCAGCGAAGAAAGTGCCCGTCAAACGTGCGCCGGCCAAGCGAGCGCCGGCCAAGAAAGTTTCGGCCAAGACCGCACCCGTCAAACTGGTCAGCGCCCGCAAGCCGCCGGCCAAGAAACTCGCTGCCAAGCCAGACACCGTCAAGACCACCGGCGCTGGCCGGGCTGGTGGCAACGCAGCGCGCGCCGCCGCGGTGCTTGCGAAACTGCCGGCCAAGAAGGCATCGGCGCGCAAGCCTGTGACGGCGCCGGCGACCAAGACCATCGTGGTCAAGCCCTTTGTCCGCAAGGCCACTACCGCGGCGGGCAAGTCGCCTGACAGGGCGACGTCTGCGCCGCGCAAGACAGCGCCTCGCAAGCCCGCGCGTGCTTGATCGCTGAGCATGCGTCTGGTCTTGGCGGCCGTTGGCCAGCGGCCGCCGGCCTGGAGCCAGTCCGCTTATGAGGATTTCGCCAAACGCTTCCCGCCCGAGATGCGACTGGAGTTGAAGGCTGTCAAAGCCGAAGCGCGGACCAGCGCCAGAACGCCTGCGCAGATGATGGCTGCCGAGGCGCAGCGCCTGGAGGCCGCCTGCCCCAAGGGCGCGCGCCGGGTCGTTCTCGATGAGCAAGGCAGCCGCTTGACGACTTCGCAGTTGGCCGATCGGCTGCGGTTCTGGCTCGGCGATGGACGCGATGTGGTGCTGCTGGTGGGGGGGTCCGACGGGCTGGATCCGCTGCTCAAGGCCACTGCTGACGAAACGCTGAGGCTGTCCGACCTGACTTTGCCCCATGCCTTTGTGCGCGTGCTGCTGGCCGAGGCGCTGTACCGTGCCTGGAGTGTCACGGTCGGTCACCCTTACCACCGGGAGTGAGGCGGATGGACTTCATCTACCTCGCCTCGCAAAGCCCACGTCGGCGCCAGTTGCTGGACCAACTCGGCGTGCGCCACGAGTTGCTGCTGCCTGATGCACAGGAAGACGCCGAGGCGCTCGAGGCCTTGCTGCCGCGCGAGTTGCCGGCGGACTATGTGCGGCGCGTCACGGCACTCAAGCTCGAGGCCGCGCGTGCCCGCCTCAAGCGTCTCGGCCTGCCCGCAGCGCCGATCCTGTGCGCTGACACCACGGTCGCGCTGGGCCGGCGCATCCTGGGCAAACCGGCGGATGCCGAACAGGCGCGCACGATGCTTTCGGCCTTGTCTGGCCGCAGCCACCGTGTGCTGACCGCCGTGGCGGTGGCCAGCGGTCAGCGCCGCTGGGAAGCCATCAGCGTGTCGCAGGTTCGTTTCGCGCCGCTGAGCCCCGCCACGATAGACGCCTACATCGCCAGTGAAGAGCCCTTCGGCAAAGCCGGTGCCTACGCGATCCAGAGCCAGGCCGCAGGCTGGATTGCCCAGATTGCAGGCAGCTACTCCGGTATCATGGGATTGCCCCTTTTCGAGACAGCCCACCTGTTGCGACAGGCGCGCGTGAGTTTTTAGATTGCGGCGCGCCGCCACCGGACCCAACGCGCCATGCACGACATCCTGATCAACTGGACTCCGCAGGAAACCCGGGTCGCGCTCATCGAGAACGGCGCGGTCCAGGACCTGTATATCGAACGCTCGCTCGAGCGCGGTCTGGTCGGCAACGTCTACCTTGGCAAGGTGGCCCGTGTGCTGCCGGGCATGCAGAGCGCTTTCGTCGAGGTCGGGCTTGAGCGCGCCGCCTTTCTGCATGTCGCCGACCTGCACGGCGGTGGCCAGCACAAGCACGATGTGGCGGTGCAGGTGCCGATCGAGCGCCAGGTGTTCGAAGGCCAGACCCTGATGGTGCAGGTGGTCAAGGACCCGATCGGCAGCAAGGGGGCCCGTCTGTCCACCCAGATCAGCATTGCCGGGCGCATGCTCGTCTTCCTGCCGCAGGACACCCACATCGGTATCTCGCAGAAGATCGGCTCACCCGAGGCGCGCGAACAGTTGCGCGGCCGCGTGCAGGCGCTCACCGCGACGACGGATGGCAGCTCGCCGGGTGGCTTCATCCTGCGCACCAATGCCGAGGATGCCAGCGACGCCGAACTCGCCGATGACATTGCCTATCTGCGCAAGGCCTGGGCCGCCATCCGTGCGCGAGGCCTGTCGCGGCCACCAGGCAGCCTGCTGCACGAAGACCTGAATCTGGCGCAGCGCGTGCTGCGCGACATGGTCAACGACAGCACTCAGAGCATCCGGATCGACAGCAAGCTGCAGTTCGATGACCTCAAGGCTTTCGGTGAATCCTATACGCCATCTTCGGCGTCCAAACTCGAGCGCTACCAAGGCGAGCGGCCGATCTTCGACCTGTTCGCCATCGAGGAAGAGATTGCCCGTGCGCTCGCGCGCCGTGTCGATCTCAAGAGCGGGGGCTACCTGATCATCGACCAGACCGAGGCCTTGACCACGGTCGACGTCAACACCGGCGGCTTCGTCGGTGCGCGCAATTTCGACGACACGATCTTCAAGACCAACCTCGAGTCGGCCGGTGCGATCGCACGCCAGCTGCGACTGCGCAACCTGGGCGGCATCATCATCGTTGACTTCATCGACATGGTGCGCGAAGAGCACCAGGCCGCGGTGCTGGCCGAGTTCAAGAAGCAACTCGCGCGCGACCGCACCAAGGTCACGGTCAGCGGCTTCACCGGCCTCGGCCTGGTCGAGATGACGCGCAAGCGCACCCGCGAGAGCCTGGCCCACATGCTGTGCCAGCCTTGCCCGACTTGTGCGGGTCGCGGCCAGGTCAAGACCGCCCGCAGCGTTTGTTACGACGTGCTGCGCGAGATCCTGCGCGAGGCGCGGCAGTTCAACCCCAGGGAATTCCGGGTGATCGCCAGTGCCGCGGTGGTCGAGATGCTGCTCGACGAAGAGAGCCAGCATCTGGCGGGCTTGAGTGACTTCATCGGTAAGCCGATTTCGCTGGCGACCGAGCCGTCCTTCAGCCCCGAGCACTACGACATCGTGTTGATGTGAGCAGGCGGTCCCGGCCGCTGCGGTAAGCTGGGTACCGGGGACCAGAGTTGCCACAAGCGCGCACCAGTGCACAATTGCACGACTGAAGCGCGTACACAGACAGGGGCGCGCTGATTGTTCGCCGCACACAACCCACGGGAATCACTCCCATACCAAGGAGAAACGGTATGAAACACCGCTCAACGCACCTCGGTGCCATCGCTGTTGCCCTGCTGGCCATGACCCCGGCAGCACAGGCTCAGGAAAAAACCTTCAAGATCTACGGCTTTGGCGCCAAGAGCGGCGTGGTGGGCATCTTCGGCCAGCAAAGCGAGGCCGCGATGCAAGCGGCGGCCGGCATCATCAACAAGGCTGGCGGCGTCACCTTGGGTGACGGCAGCAAAGCCAAGCTGGTGATCGAATACCTGGATGACCGCTGCAACGCCGAGGAAGGCATCAACGCGCTGCGCCGCATCGTCTCGCAGAACGACTCGGTCGTGGCGATTGGCCCGACCTGCTCTAACGTGGCTGAACCGGTTTTCGGCCTGCTTCAAAAGAAAGCTGGCGACGCTTCCGACTCCGGGCTGCAGTTCCCGCTCTACACCGACGTGGCTGCCAAAGGGGGCCTGGCATCGATTTCGCAATGGGCATTCCGCAACGTGCCGAGCGAAGCCATCATGTACAAGGCCGTGTTTGACTGGGTCAAGGCGACGCGGCCGGAACTCAAATCGTTTTACGGCGGCGTGGAAAAGGATTTTGCGCACAGCAACGCCACCTTCAACGTCATCAAGAAAACGGCCAGCGATAACGGCCTGGAAGTTCTGGGCCAGGCCGAGTGGTTGCTCAACGACGTCAATTTCTCCAACCAGGTGCGCGAAATGAAGCGCGCCAACGCTGATGTGGTGGCCATCTCGGCCCACCCCTTCACGACCTGCGGTGTGCTCAAGGAAATGGCGCGCCAAAACGTCAAGCCCAAGCTGATGATCGGTCTGACCTCCTCCTCCAGCATGGAAACCCTGCAAGGTTGCGGCAAGCAGGCCGAAGGCCTGATCATCCCCACCAGCTTCGCGCCTGTGACCGCAGAAGCCAAGAGCGCCGCGCTGGCAGTCCAAGCCATCAACGCCAAGCTCAACATGGATCTGCACAACGCTGCCGCCTTTGAGAATGTGCTCACCCTCAAAGAGCTCGTCGAGAAGCACAAGGTGATGGGTCGCCCTGACACCGTGCAGGCCGACCGCCAGAAGATGCGCGAAGGGCTGGCCGCCATGAAGGAGACCACGGGCTTGCTGGGTAAAGTGGGCCGCACGGAGGACCGCGAGGCCGTCAAGCCCTTCCTGTTCGTGCAGGCCAAGGATGGCAATTGGCAGGTGGCGCATAAGCCGGCTCAATAAGGCGCACTGCCGCCATGTCCTGGCTTGATCTGCTGGATTTCACGCAGTCCTTGATTGACGGCGTGCTGTTCGGCACGACCTACTCGCTCATCGGCATTGGCTTCACGCTGATTTTTGGCGTGATGCACAAGATCAATCTCTCGTATGCCGCGGCGTCCATTGGCGCGGCGTACCTGAGCCTGATCCTGGTGAGCGTGGCACCCACCCCCGTGGTCTACTTGGGCGCGGCGCTCATGGGGGGGGTACTGGGCGCGGCGGTGTACTACATCTGTTTTCGATTTCTGCCGCTGAGCAGCCCGCTGGCCTCGCTGATGTCCACCGTGGGCATGCTGCTGATAGAAGAACTGATCTCGCATGTCACGCGCGGCATGCCGCAGAACTTCCCGGCGGTGTTCACCGACGCCAACTTTGAGATCGGCCCATTCTTTGTTCGTGGCGACCTGCTGTTTGTGTTCGTGCTGGGCTGCTTGGCCATGGTCGCGCTCAACCTGCTGCTCAAGCGCACGCGCCTGGGTCTGGCCACCCGCGCGGTGGCGCAGCAACCGGTGGCCGCGCAACTGTGCGGCATGAGCGTGAACCACACCAATACCAGCACCTTCGTGATCGCTGGCCTGCTAGGAGGCACCGCAGGCGCGATGGCCGGTGCGGCCATCGGCGTGCTCTCGCCATTGATGACGCTGCCACTGACCGTCAAAGGCCTGGTGGTCACCGTCATTGGCGGCCTGGGCAGCATTCCTGGCGCCATCGTGGCAGGGCTGGTGGTGGGGGGGGCGGAGAATATGTTCCAGTATCTGCGTGGCGTCACCGAGCGCGATATCTACGTGATGCTCCTGCTGTTTGTTTTCCTGGTATTCCGACCGGACGGCCTTTTTTCGGCCCCTGGCGGGCGCGACTGAGCAAAGAGGTCCGCTCATGGATTTTTACCTCGGTCTGGCGCAGGTCATCGGTGTTCACACGCTGCTGGGACTGTCGGCTTGGTGTGTGCTGCATACCGGCCAGGTGTCCATCGCCCAAGGCGGATTTTTTGCGATTGGCGCTTATACCGCAGGCATGCTCACGAGCATGTTCAGCTGGCCGCTGGGCTTGGCCCTGGCGGGTGGCAGTGTCCTCGCGGGGGCGGTCGCCGTGGCGGTGGGTTTTCCGGCGCTGCGCGTCAAAGGCCTGATGCTGGTGGTGGCCACGACCGCGTTCGCCGAAATCGTGCGGCTGAGCTTTTTCAACCTCAAGTGGCGGGTGAGCACCCCGGAAGGCCTGGTCGGGCCGGACGGCAGTCTGGGCTTTGGCGGTATCCGTTACTTTCCGAGAAATGGCTGGACTGCGGTCGACATCAACGTCCTGATCTGGCTGCTGGTGCTCGCGGTGATGGGTCTGCTGTGGTGGCTGGACCGCTGCCGGATCGGCACGCTCTGGCGCGCCGTGGGTGAAGACGAACTGGCCGCGCAAAGCGCGGGCATCAATCTGACCGCAGCCAAGGTGTCAGCGTTCGGCATCGGCGGGGCCATTGCCGGCCTGGGGGGGGGTATTTTCGCGCATTACACCACCCACATCGAGCATGGAAATTTCACCATTCTGCTGGCCACCTTTGCCATCGCTTACCCTATTTTGGGCGGGCTGTCGAGTTTGCTCGGCACGCTGCTGGCGGTCATCTTCATCCAGGGCTTCCTGCTGGAGGGGCTGCGTTTCCTGGGCGAGTGGCGCAGCCTGTTGTTCGGGGCGCTGATTGTGGTGGTGATGCTGGTCAGGCCTAGCGGTTTTTTGAGAAATTCCCTGAATTTCTGGCGCCCTGGCGTCAAGGCCGCGGCCGACAAGCGGGCTGCACACCATGCTTGAACTCAAGAACTTGAGCCGCCACTTCGGGGGTGTCAAAGCAGTCGAGGCGCTGGACCTTGAAGTGCGGCGCGGTGAAATCCTCGGGCTCATCGGCCCCAATGGTTCGGGCAAGAGCACGACGGTCAACCTCATCACCGGCGTCTACAAGCCGACCACGGGGCAGATGTTGTTCAAGGGGGAAGACATCTCGTCGCGAGAGCCCCATGAACGCATCGAGCTTGGCGTCGCGCGCACTTTTCAAAACATCCGCCTGTTTGGTCAGCTCACGGTGTGGCAAAACATCTGGGCGGCGCGCGTCGTACGCGAAAAGGGTTGGGCTGGCTTCAAGCAGCGGTGGTTGTCGGGCGCCAACGCCGCCCGCGAAGAGGCTGAGCAACTGCTCGCCTTCGGGGGTCTGACCCACAAGCGCGACATGCTGGCGGGCAACCTGGCCTTTGGCGAGCAACGTCGCCTGGAGTTGCTGCGGGCAGCTGCCTCGGGCGCTGAACTCTTGTTGCTCGACGAGCCCGCGGCGGGCATGAATGCCGAAGAGATCCAAGATCTGGACAAGCGCATCCGCAGCCTGCGCGATCAGGGGCGCACCATCTTGCTCATCGAGCACCACATGGAGCTGGTGATGGAAGTGTGCGACCGCGTGGCCGTGCTGAACTTCGGACGCAAGATCGCCCAAGGGACCCCCGCCGAGGTGCAGCAGGATCCGCAGGTACGTGCGGCCTATCTCGGCTCTGACGAACCTGACGCGCTGGCGGCCTGAGGGCTGCGCAGAAAGCCACCATGCTCGAGATCACGGATCTGTCCACCGCTTACGGCAAGATCGAAGCGCTCAAGGGGGTTTCGCTGAGCGCCCGCGCCGGCCAGGTCACTTGCCTGCTGGGTCCCAACGGTGCTGGCAAGTCCACCCTCATGCTCACCCTCGCGGGCATCCTGAAACCGCAGCGCGGTTCGGTCAAGTTCGAAGGCGAAGAACTGGTAGGTAAGACACCGGCCGACATCGTCTCGCGCGGCCTGGCCCTGGTACCCGAAAACCGACTGGTATTCCCCGCACTCACGGTGCGAGAAAACCTCATGGCCGGTGCCTACAAGCGGCACGACCGCGCGGGGATCAAAGACGACATCGAGCATATGTTCGAGCGGTTTCCGCGTCTGAAAGAGCGCGTCGAGCAGTACGCCGGCACTTTGTCGGGTGGCGAGCAGCAGATGCTGGCGGTGGCCCGCGCCCTCATGTCGCGTCCCCGGCTGCTGCTGATGGACGAGCCCTCGGTGGGGCTGGCCCCACTCGTGGTCGCCGAGATTTTCTCCATCATCAGACAATTGCATGCCGAGGGCGTGAGCATCTTCTTGGTCGAGCAAAACGCCCACCTGGCCCTGAAGGTGGCGCAGCACTTCTACCTGATGGAGCTAGGCCGCGTGAGCTTCTCGGGCACCCCGGGGGAACTCGCAGAAGATGACGTCGTCCAGCGCGCCTACCTGGGCCAGCGGCGCGTGGCCTGAACGCCTTGACGGACCTGAGCATTCGCAGCCGTAGCCGTAGCGCCCACCCGCAGCCCTGCGCCGCCCTCGCCTGATCATGCTCACCGATCTGCTGCAGCGCTCGATCGATGGTCTGCTGGACGGGGGCTCGTATGCGCTGGTGGGGCTGGGTCTGTCACTCACCTTTGGCAGCCTGCGGCGCTTGAACCTGGCCTATGGCGCGGGCGCCATGCTGGCCGCCTATGTGGGCTCGTGGCTGTATGTCGCCCATGACGCCCCCGCTTGGTTGGTGGCTGTGGCGGTGGTGGCCAGTGCCACGCTCATCGGCGGTTATGTCGAGCAGTTGTGCTTTGCCCGAACCCATGAAGACGCCGTGACCACGAGCGGCAGCGGACCGATGGCGGGTGCCGATGGGCGCGAGGTCGTGGCGCTGGCGTCCAGCTTTGCCATCTGGATGCAACTCGAGCAACTGGCGGTCAACCTGCTGCCCCACCATCTCAACCGCTTTCCCTCGTTGGCGGCCGAACACGACTGGGCCCTGGGTGAACTGGTCATCCGGCCCGATCGGCTCGCGCTGCTGGCCCTGGCCGCCGCGCTGACCCTGGGGCTGGCGTACTGGCTGAGTCACTCGCGCGGTGGCCTGGCTTGGCGCGCAGCATCAGATCAACGTGCTGCCGCACACATGGTGGGCATTCCGGTGGTGCGACTGCAAACCCTTGCTTTTGCGCTGGCCTGCGCGCTTTCGGGGTTGGCGGCCTTCGCGGTGCTGTCGATCGACGGTCAAGTGACCCCGATGTTCGGCATGTGGGTGCTGCTCAAGGGTTTGGTAGCGGCCATGTTGGGCGGCCTGGGTTCGGTGCGTGGCGTGCTGTGGGGCGGGCTGCTGCTGGGCCTGGTGGAGTCACATGCGCAGGCCCTCCTGGGGGCGCAAGGACGCGAATTCGCTACCTATGCGCTGTTGTTCATCGTGCTGGTCAGCCCGGCGTGGCGGTCGTACCTGGTGCGCGAGGCCCGCCCATGAACGCCCACTTGATCGGCCTGAGCAGCGACATGGCCATCATGTCGCTGCTGGCCTTGTCGGCATACCTGATGCTGTTGGTGGGCCGTGTGTCCTTCGGGCAGCAGGCCTTTTTTGGCATCGGTGCCTACGCTTGCGGTGTCATGACGGTGATGTTCCATTGGCCGCTGCTGTTGGCACTGCTCGTGGGCGTGGGCGCGGGCGCGCTGGCGTCTTGGCTGCTGGCCCTGCCCACCCTGCGCTTGTCGGGCCTGCACTACGCTGTGGCCACGCTGGCCTTTGCCGAAATGGCGCGCATCGGGCTGAGCTGGTGGCACTGGCAGCGGCCTACCGACGACGGACCGGTGGGCCCGGCGGGCATCGAGGGCTTTCGCGACATCCGCTGGCTGCTGGAAAACGATGTCAGCCCCAGCAGCTACTTGCTGGGCACCCTGACCGTGCTGCTGGGCGTGGTCACCCTGCTGATGCTTGGTGAGCGCCTGCGGGTGGGCGTGGCCTTGCGCATGACCGGCCACGACGACACCCTGGCTGCCGCCCAGGGCATTGCGGTGAACCGGGTGCGCCTGGGCACCGCTGCCGTGGCAGGAGGCCTGGCAGCGCTGGGCGGCGGACTCTACGCGCACCGCACCACCTACATCGAGCCCGCTTTGTTTGATCCGATGCTGGGCGTGCATGCTGTGGGCTACGCCGTGCTGGGCGGGTTGGGCGCCGCACTGGGGCCGCTGCTGGGCGTGCTGCTCGACCTTGGACTGCTGGACGCCAGCCGCCTGTTTGCGGGCTGGCGCATGGTGATTTTCGGCGGCCTGGTGGCCCTGTTCCTGCGCTGGCGGCCGCGCGGGCTGCTGGATGAGTCCCTGGTGCACCAGCTGAGCGCACAGTGCCGGCGTGGCGCTGCTTTCTTCAACAACCTCGGTCGCAGATGATGAAAAACCTCTCCAGCTTGTCCCTGATCGTTCTAGGCTTGGGCGCGGTCAGCGCCGCTTTGTCCGCCTCGCCCCCGACCGCCAGCGGCCGGGCGCAAGTGGGCCTGCAATGCGTGTCTTACGGCACCGGCCCCTTGCTGGCCTGCACCGTGCAACTCAGCCGCAAGGACGGCGGCTCACTCGAAGGCGCCCAGGTCACGCTGGGCGCGCTGATGCCCTCCATGCCCATGGTGCATACCGTCAAGCCGGTGAAAGCCTCACCCACCAGCAAACCCGGTGAATACAAGGGCACGCTGGCGCTGGAGATGCTCGGAGTGTGGACGGTGGAGGTGGACGTCAGCGGACCGTTGCGCGACAAGGTCTCCCAGAATCTGATGGTCAACGAGTGCCAGGGTGACCAGCGCTGCCCTGTCCAAGCCGCCAGGGCAGGCGACAAAGCTCCGGCGCCAGGCGGCTCCGGCCACACCCCTGGGCACAAGCACTGAATCCCGGCAGCACGCCCTTTCCGCTATTTCCCTCATACCATTTCACTCAAACCACTGAAGCCATGAGCGCACAACACCTGCTGACCGGACAAACCATCATCGTCACCGGCGCCGCCACCGGCATTGGCCAAGCCTTTGCGCTGGGTGCTGCCGCCC
>CALQBT020000026.1 GCA_943328885.2 Bordetella parapertussis
CGCGAGGCGTTCCTGGGGGTGGCATGATGGCCGATGGCGACGATTCCGAACTGCCGGTGCACCTGCGTACCGTCGCAGGCGCGCTGGCACGCACGGTCGCGCGCGTGCCCGACCGACCCTTCGTCGACGTCGACGGCCTGACGCTCACGTACCGCCAGTTCGACACAGAGGTGGGCCGTTATGCGGCCTTCCTTGTCGAGATCGGGGTCTCCCGGGGCGACCGGGTCGCCCTGATGCTCCCCAACTGCTTGGAGTTTCTGTGCGCCTGGATGGCCTGCGCACGGATCGGCAGCCTGTACGTGCCGATCAACACCGACTATCGCGGCGACATCCTGCGCTACCAGGTCGACAAGGCCGATGCATCGTTCATGATCATCGACGAAACCTACGCGGATCGGCTGGCCGCCGTCGCCGACGGGCTGCCGAAACTGGGCAGCGTGGTCGTGCGCCGCAGCGCCGGGTCGACTGGCGAGGCCGCCTGGACCGGCCCGCTGCGGTCGCACTTTGCGCTGCGCGACAGCGGCGGCTATCGGCTCATGGCACCGCTTACCGCGGTCGAGTGCATTGCGCACACCGATCTCCACAGCATCTGCTTCACGTCGGGTACGACGGGTCCGTCGAAAGGCGTGTTGTCGACGAACTGCCACGTCATCAGCTTCTGCATGGACTGGATCACCGCCAACGCCTATACCGAGGCCGATGTGATCTACACGCCGCTGCCGCTGTTCCATGCGATCGCGGCGTGGTTGGGCGTTCTGCCGACCATCCTCGTCGGCGGGCGGATCGCGATCGTCGAGCGCTTCTCGTCGGGCGCCTACTGGAGCGACGTGCGCCGCTATGGGGCGACGGTGGCGCACGGCATCTTCTCGGTGATCCCGATCCTGCTGAAGCAGCCTGAGCGAGCCGACGACGCGGCCAATCCTGCGCGCGTGTTCTACATCGGACAGCAGGACGCGGCGTTCGAGCAGCGCTTTGGCTGCCGCATCGTCAACGTGTACGGGTCGACAGAGACCGGTGCGGTGACCTTCATTCCGTTCACGGCGCAAGCCCCCGTGGGCAGTTGCGGGCAGCCCAATGCGCGGCGCTTCGAGGTACGGGTGGTCGACGACTCGGGCCAGGACGTGGCGGACGGCGAGGTCGGCGAGCTCCTGGTCCGAGCTCGCGAGCCCTACACGATGATGGAGGGGTATTACAACGACCCTGCCGCTACGGCCGAGGCGATGCGCGGCGGCTGGTTTCATACGGGCGACAACGCTCGGCGCGAGGCCGATCGCTGGTATTTCTTTGTCGACCGCAAGAAGGACGCGATCCGCCGCCGGGGCGAAAACATCTCTTCGTTCGAGTTGGAGTCGGTCGCGAACCAACATCCGGCAGTCCTCGAGAGCGCCGCGGTGGCGATGCCGAGCGAACTCGGCGAGGACGACGTCAAGTTGTTCGTTGTACTGCGACCTGGCGCGTCGGTCCGACACGATGCGCTGTGGGCATTCTGCGAGACGCGAATGCCGGCATTCTGGGTGCCGCGTTTCATCGAGTTCATCGATGCGATGCCGCGCACGCCGAACCAGAAAGTCATGAAATACGAGTTGCGGCGCAATGCGCTGGGTGGTGACTTGCGCGAGCGTGCGACGCCCTTGCGCCGGGAGTTGGTCCAGCCGCAGCGCTCGACCGGGCCAGCCATCCCGCCTGCGACACGCTGAGAACCATTGAGGAGCCCACCGACGATGAGCGCGCTCGCCTACGACTGGATCGCCCACCACGCCCGCTATGCTCCCGAGAGTCCGGCCATCACCGACGTCTGGACCAACCGGTCCTTGAGCTACGCCGGGTTTGACGATCGGATCAATCGACTCGCGGCCCATCTGCGCGGCGCGTTCGGTGTGACGCGAGGCGAGCGGGTCGCGATGCTGGCGATGAACACGAGCGAGCACTTCGAGGTCCTGTTCGCCTGCCAGCGTATCGGCGCGATCTTCCTGCCACTGAACTGGCGACTCGCGCCGCCCGAATTGGCCTTCATCGTCGAGGACGCCGCGCCGAGCTGCCTGATCGTGGGCGGCGACTTCGCCACGGCGGCGCAGGCCCTTGGCCAGCGCCTGCCCGCGTCGCGGCAGCTCCGATTCGAGTACGGGGCGCCAAGCCCGTACGAGGCGGCGATCTCGGCAGCGGTGCCGCTGGCAGAGCCGCTCGACATGTACTTCGATGATCCCTGGACCATCCTTTACACCTCCGGGACCACCGGTCGCCCCAAGGGCGCGCAGATCACCTACGGGATGGTTTTCTTCAGTTCGATCAACGGTATCCAGAAGCTCGAGATCACCTCGGCATCGCGCGGCCTGACCTTCATGCCGCTGTTCCATGCCGGCGGCTTGTACCTGTTCGCTGCCTACATCTTCCACTTCGGGGGCAGCAACCTCGTGATGCGCAGCTTCGACGCCCAACGTGCGCTCGCGCTGCTCGCCGATCGCCAGCTCGGCGTGTCGCACCTGCTGGGCGTGCCCACGCAGTTCATCATGATGAGCGAACTGCCCGGATTCGCCGAGGCCGACTTGTCGCACGTCCATACCGTGACTGTCGGTGGTGCCGCTGCGCCGGTGGCGCTGCTCGAGCGCTATCTCGGCAAGGGAATCGTGTTGCAGCAGGGCTGGGGCATGACCGAGACGGCGGCGATGGCCACCGTGCTGTCCAAGGCCATGGCCAGGGAGAAGATCGGCTCCTGCGGGCTGCCGGTGTTGTACACCCGGATGCGCGTTGTCGATCCCGAGGGGCGGGATTTGCCGCCCGGCCGGACCGGCGAGTTGTTGATCAAGGGTCCGACCGTCACGCCGGGTTATTGGAACCGCCCCGCTGAGACCTGTGATGCGTTCGTGGACGGCTGGCTGCGCACTGGCGACGCCGTCCGCATGGATGAAGACGGCTATCTGTACGTCGTCGACCGCCTGAAAGACATGTACATCTCGGGTGGCGAAAACGTCTACCCGCTCGAGGTCGAGAACGCCTTGCACCGATTGCCCGATGTCATCGAGGCCGCCGTCGTGGGCGTGCCCGACCCGAAGTGGGGCGAGGTCGGGCGCGCCTTCCTCGTCCTGCGCACGCCCGGTGCCATCGATGAGGCCGACGTGCTGCGGCATTGCGAGGCACATCTCGCGCGCTACAAAATGCCAAAGCAGGTGCGCTTCGTCGATGTCCTGCCGCACAACGCGACCGGCAAGTTGCTCAAGCACGCTCTGCCGCGCGACTGACACGGCGGGGATTGACCCCGCCTGCACCCCAACCAACAGGAGAGATCGCATGCTGAGGCTCGTGGACATGGCCCGACTGGGCCGAGCGGTTCGCCAGGAGGACATCGATGAACTGGGCGTGACGACCCAGCGCAAGCTCGTCGAGGCGATCGAAGAGGGCCGTGACGAGGACGCGAAGCGACTCGCGGACTACACGATCGCCGAGGGAAAGAGCCTGCACGACCTGTTCTGCGACTGGATCTGGGACATGCAGACCCAGATCGCGAACCGCTACGGCGAGGAGGCCATGGGCGAGATCCTCCGATCGAGCCAGGAGACGTGGATGCTCAAGCGCACCTGGAGTGGTTTCCTGAAGCTCAGCGTCACGCAACGCGTGCAATTGACCGCGGAGATGATGCGGTCCCATCACGGTGGCCCGGCGCAGGACGGAACGACCGAGATCACCGAACACGAAGACCGGTTTACGGTTCGCATGGATCCTTGCGGCAGCGGCGGCCGGATGCGTCGCGGCGACCCGGTCGACGGCACGCCGTCGAGGCTCGGTGCGCCGTACCAGTTTGGCACAACGAAGGCGCCGCACGACTGGAGTTGGGGCCGCACCGACGTGCCCTACTACTGCACGCACTGTGCGATGAACGAGATCATGCCGATGGAGTTTGGCGGGCATCCGCTCTGGGTGACCGACTTCGACCCCGATGCGAGCCGGCCCTGTCAGTGGCAGTTCTACAAGCGTGCCGACGACATTCCCGAGACCTACTACACGCGGGTGGGGCGCAGCAAGCCGGCGCCCGGAGAAGGCAAATACTGAAGCACTCGACCAAAGCCACGGGGCTCAATTTACGCAGCGTAATTACAACAGTCGTTTGAGAATGAAAAGGTCCTGACAGGGGTATCCATGAAGACGGATGATGCGAGCTCGTCGCACGAGGCGGACAGGAGCGCGGGGGGGGCGCGCTACGACCCGCGCGTGCTGGCAATGCCCTTCAACGAGCGAACGGTGCCCGGCGTGCTCGCGCGGACTGTGGCGCGCTGTCCGGACCGACCATTCATCACCTTCGGCTCGAAGACCTCGACCTACGCTGAGTTCGACCGAGACGTGAACCGGTTCGCACGCTTTCTCGAGTCGCTCGAGCTTGGCACGGGCAGGTTGGCCATCATGCTGCCGAACTGCCTCGAGTTCGTGCTCGCCTGGTTCGCCGCGTCCAAGCTCGGTGCGGTCTACGTGCCTATCAACACCGACTATCTCGGCGAGGTGCTGTGCCACCAACTCGGCAAGGCCGCGGTCACTCATCTGTTGGTAGATGCGCGCTTCGCCGATCGTGTGGCACGGGTGTCCGAGGCGCTCCCGCTGCTGCGGACGGTGATCCTGCTCAACGGGTCCGAGGTCGACGCTCGCGAGGCCATCGCGAGCCTCCCGTCGCGCCTGCGGGTCGTGCGCGCGGAGACCTTCCGCTCGTTTGACTGCGAGGCGCTCCCGGTGAGCGTACGCCATGCCGATCCGCACTCGATCCTGTTCACCTCGGGGACGACGGGACTGTCGAAGGGTGTCGTCTCGAGCCACTGCCATGTGGTCAGCTACGCCCTTGATTTCATCGAGATCAACCATTACGGCGAGGACGACGTCACTTTCTCGCCGATGCCGCTGTTCCACGTTCTCGGATCATGGCTTGCGGTGCTACCGGCGGTGATCTGCGGCACGCATGTGGCGGTGGCTGCGCGATTCTCAGCCTCCGGATACTGGGAAGACGTTCGCCGTCACGGTGCGACGATCACGCTGGGCATCTTCTCGTTGGTGCCGCTGCTGATGCTGCAGGCGGCTCGCGCTGACGATGCCAAGCACCGTGCACGCAGCTTCTACATCGGCCAGCATGACGCGGCGTTTGAGCGGCGGTTCGGCGTGCGAGTCGTCAATGCATACGGTGCCACCGAGACCGGCGCCGTCACCTTCACGCCGTTCGGCGAGCGCGCGCCCGAGGGCTCCTGCGGGCGCGCACACACCGAGAAATACGAGGTGCGGATCGTCGACGCCTTCGACCGCGAGGTCGGGCCGAACGAAATCGGCGAGATCGTTGTCCGCGCGCGGGAGCCTTACACGCTGATGGACGGCTACGACAACGATGCGCCAGCGACGGTCGAGGTGTTCCGGAATCAGTGGTTTCACACCGGCGACAACGCCAGGCGCGACGAAGCTGGATGGTTCTACTTCATTGACCGCAAGAAGGACGCGATCCGTGTGCGCGGTGAGAACGTCTCATCGTTCGAGATCGAGTGCGCGGTCAACCTGCATCCAGGTGTCCTCGAGTCGGCCGCGGTTGCGTTGCCCAGCCCCCTCGGCGAGGACGAGGTCAAGCTGTTCGTCGTCCGCAGGCAGGGAGCGGCCCTGACCCACGAGGCATTGTGGGATTTTTGCGCGTCACGACTGCCCGGGTTCTGGTTGCCTCGGGTCATCGAGTTTCTCGATGAGATGCCGCACACACCTACTCACAAGATCATGAAGTACCGGCTTCGCGAGGACCTGGAGGGCGGTGATGCCCGGTCGTTCGACGTTCGCACAAGGCTCGCGGCGGCGCGAGCGGGAGACTAAGATGACAACGATGTTTACCCCCGATCAACTGCGCGACATCGTCGAGCCACCGTCTGAGAAGGCGCTGCGCGCGCTCGAGGCGCGCGACCTTCCGCGCCTGAACGCGCTGATGACCGAGATGGCGGGCGGCCAGGCTGGCGTCGAGTCGCTCGGGTTGCACGTGCTCGCACGATTCTGCGGCGAGCTGCGCGAAGACCTCGGCGAAGACGAGGCGCGCGCACTGCTGGACCGGGTGGCCGGTCGGATGATGGAATCCTTCGCGGCCGACTGGCACCAGGGGCGCGACGAGACAGTGATCCGTGACCTCGTGTCGGTATTCCGGCATCAATCGGGCGGAAACATGGTGCCAGTCGACGAAACCGACGCCGAAGTGGTCTTCGACCTAGCGCCCTGCGGTAGCGGCGGGCGCTTCATCGTTGACGGCTCGATCGAGACGAGCCCGAGGTGGTACGGCGCCTGGAGCGATGCTGTGCCCAGTTACTGTCAGGCGTGCAAGGCATGCCAGCGGGCGCTGAACGACGCGGTGGGGGAGACGGTGTGGTCGACCGAGATCAGCGAGCGCGTGCCGGGTCGGTGCACAGTCCGCTTCGCCAAGGGGGCGTCGCGCGGCCAGCGCCTGTTCGAAGGCAAGGCGTTCTACGAGGTCACACAGACCCGGATCGCCATGGCGCGTCAGAAGGTGGCCCGCCACGACTATCGCGTCGCCGATCTGCTCAAAGACCAGCACCGAGACTGGATGCCCTGGCACGACTTCCAGATCGCGATGCTGGCGCATGTCTTCGGCGCCTGCCAGCGACTGCGTGGCACCGACTACCTCGACGCCAAGCTCGAGTCGGCCTACAACTCGGCTTTCAGGCTCTTCTATCCGGTCTTCAAGAAGTTGGACGAGGAAGTGCACTTGCGGTATCTCTGCACGACCCACCACTATCACATGATGCGGTTCCAAATGACCGAGGAGGTCGACCGGTTCACGTTCCGTCTCGATCCCTGCGGCAGCGGTGGCCGGCTTTACCGCGGTGAGATGTGGCGGGCACTGTTCCGATACGACGATGGACCGACGAGCCCGTTGATCTCGGAGGCACAGCCCATCACCTTCGGGCGGCGTGACTTCCCGGTTTACTGTACCCACTGCGCGGCGCACAACCGCGACCAGTACCGCCACGACGTCCTCTACTTCGTCAACGACGGTCATGCCCAGGACCGACCCGGCGCGGCTTGCCTGCAGTTCACCTACAAGAAGGGCGTCCATGCGGATGCGGTCGACCCGGCCATTTGGCGACAGGTCGGCATCAGCCAGGACGGCATCAGCCAGGACGTCGACGCGAGCGCCGTCGGTGCGCGACCGGCACTGGATGTGAAGACAACAGGAGAACGCTCATGAACGGTCCGCTGCAGGGAACGAAGGTCATTGAGATCGCGGGGATCGGCCCCGCGCCGTTCTGCGCGATGCTGCTCGCGGACATGGGTGCGGACGTGATCCGCATCGAGCGGGCGAACACGCCGGCGTCGGGTTTGGAGATGGCGCCGCGCTTCGATGTGCTGAACCGGGGGCGGCGCTCGGTCGCTGTCGATCTTAAGACGGAGGCCGGCGTCGCGCTGCTCAAGCGTCTGGTCGCCAAGGCGGACATGTTGTTCGAGGGTTACCGTCCAGGTGTGATGGAGCGGCTCGGCCTCGGACCTGACGACTGCTGGGCCGTCAACCCGCGGCTGGTCTATGGACGAATGACTGGCTTCGGCCAGACCGGCCCTATGGCGGCCGCGGCGGGTCACGACATCAACTACATCGCGCTGACCGGTGCGCTCGATGCGATCGGCGCGAGCGGCGGCCCGCCTATCCCTCCGCTGAACCTCGTGGGCGATTTCGGTGGCGGCGGCATGCTGCTGGCGCTCGGCCTGCTTGCCGCGCATGTCGAGTCACTGCGCTCGGGCAAGGGGCAGGTCGTCGACGCTGCGATGATCGACGGCGCGTCGCTGCTGATGACCAGCATCCACGGCTTCAAGGCAGCGGGTCTTTGGACCGGCGGGCGTGGCGCGAACCTGCTGGACGGCGGTGCCCCGTGGTATGGCGTGTTCGAGACGGCGGACGGCAGATACGTGTCGCTCGGCGCTATTGAGCCCCGCTTCTATGCGATCTTCCTTGAGCGGGCCGGCATCGACCCTGCGAGCCTTCCTGCGCAGCACGACACGGCGCGCTGGCCCGAGTTGCGGGTGGCGCTGGAGGGCGTGTTTCGCCGTCGCTCGCTGGCCGAGTGGCGCGCCGCACTCGAAGGCAGCGATGCTTGCTTTGCGCCGATCCTGTCGATGGACGAGGCGCCTGGCCACCCTCACATGGTGGCCCGCGAGAGTTTCGTCACCATCGAGGGTGTAGTCCAGCCCGCGCCTGCGCCGCGCTTCAGCCGTACGCCTTCGGCGGTGCAACGGCCGCCGCCGCATGCCGGGCAACACACCGACGAGGTTCTCGCGGAATGGGGCGTCGCCTAGGCCGTCGCCGGCTTCATCCGGTCGGTCGGCGAACGTCGTCTGGGTTGGCCCCGACCATGCGCAGCACCATCTCGGCCATGCCATCGCAGATCGCGTCGGCGGACAATCGGCCCCCCGGGCGGTACCAGTTGTAGCCCCAGCCGACCATGCCGGCGATCGCGAGCGCGCAGAGCGCCGGGTCCATCACGGTGAACTCGCCGGTGTGCATGCCCTCCTTCAGCAACTGCACAAGCATCGCGTCGAATTCCTGGTGCTGCCGGTACAGCGGAACGCGGGCCTGTTCGCTGAGGTTTTTCTGCTCGCGAAAGAAGATCGCGGTGTAGCGTCTGGCTTCAAGCACGTTACGCATGATCGAGCGGATCACTGAATGGAGCCGCTCGGTCGGCCGGCCGGTCGCGGCGAGCGCCTCCGCGAGCGCAGCGTTCGACTTGACGATCGAGCGTCTGCTGATCTCGACGAGGATCGCCTCCTTGTCCTCGAAGTGGTAGTAGATGAAGGGCTTGGTGAAATTCAAGCGCCGCGCGACCGCGTCGAGCGTGGTGCGCTGGTAGCCGTCGTCGAAGAACAGATCGACAGCTGCGGCGATGATCTGGTCGCGCTTGAAGGCAAGGACTTGATCCCGGATCGAGATGGCTGCACCGGTGGCGGCCTCGTTGGCTTGCCGCGACGCCTTGGGCCGCGCTGGCTTGGTGCTGCCATCGGGTTTCTTGACGCGTGCGACTTTCGCGGATGTGGCTGGTTTCGTGACGGCGACGGATGGCGCGCGCGGCAGCTCCTTAGGCCTAGTGACGGCGCGCGTCGCCTGGGTGGCGGCGGGAACGGGGGCTGGTGGGCGAGGGGGGCGTCGGGGTTTGGTCGCGGCGGTCATGGCAGCTTCGGTGCCGGAAGAAGCGGTGAAAAAATTTTAGAATCAAATTGTACTCGGCGGTAGTACGAAAGCATACCTCTGCGCAGAGCGGCCTTTGTCCTTCATCAACTTGGTGAGCAAACCGCTGAAACTGCCCGGTATGTTGCCGCCCTCCTTGTGCAGACCTGCCGTGCGGGTTGCTCAATGCGGCGTCCAAGTGTTTTGTGCTTGGCAATCGACAAGCCCCGCGCCAACACCGCTGCGATCCGCAAGCTGGCACACAGGGTGACCTTGATACCGATCCGGGGTGAGGCCTTCGTCGATCAAGACCAGCCGCGCGACGGGGTGGCGCCGCGCGAACGCAGCACCTCCGCTTCAAGCGCCGTGCTGCCGCGCTCGGTTGCTAGATCAATCCAAGCCCTGTGCCTGTGTGAAAACGGCTTGAACGCCGGGTTTTCTCAAGACTTTGGCGATGAAATGAGGCCCAGCAGGGCCGGACCAGCTCTCAAGACGCCCCGCGACGCCTCACTTCAGGTTGGTGTAGCGCGCTTCCGGGTTGTCGGCCGAGCGGTGAAGCGTCGTGACACCGGCTTTCATCGCCCAGGGTCGCATCTGGTGGTGCAAGGGCAGCAGCAGTTGCTCGTCGCGGGCCCGTACCAACGCGTCGCGGATCAGGCCGTCGCGCTTGGCCACGTCGGACTCTGTTTTCATCGCGTCGATCAGTTGGTCGAGTTTGGCATCGCTGATCTTGTTGAAATTGAAGCTGCCGTCTGCGCCTGCAGCTTTGGTGCGCAGCAGCGACTGCAGCGTGAACTGCGCGTCATAGGTCGCCACGCCCCAGCCCAGCATGTAGGCCGAGGTGTCGAAGTTCTGGAACTTCTGGGCGAATTGGGCCATCGGCTCGGCCACCAGCCGGTTGCGAATGCCAATCTTGGCCCACATCGACAGCAAGGCCTGGCAGATTTCCTCGTCGTTGACATAGCGGTTGTTCGGGCAGTTGAGTTGGAACTCGAAGCCGTTGGGGTATCCGGCCTCGGCCAGTAGCTTTTTCGCACGCTCGGGGTCGGCCTTGGCCGCCACATCGATCTCGGCACTGTTGCCGTTGACGCCTGGCGCGACCAGCACGCCGGCCGGGATCGACAGTCCGCGCATCAGGTTGCGCTTGATCGCCTCGCGGTCCACCGCCAGACTCAGTGCCTCGCGAACCCGCTTGTCCTTGAACGGGTTCTTGCCCTTGACGTCGCTGAATTTCAGCTCGTCGCTGCCTTGATCAAGCGCGATGAAGATGGTGCGCACCTCGGGTCCGTCGAGGACCTTGAGCTTTGGGTCTTGGCGCAGCTTTGCCACGTCCTGGGTGGGCAGGTCGGTGAGCAGGTCGATGTCGCCGGCGATCAAGGCTGCGACCCGGGTCGGGTCGCTCTTGATCGGGGTGTAGATCACCTCGGTCACATTGCCGGTGTTCTTGTCCCACCAGGTCGGGTTGATCTTCATCGTCACGCGTTGGTCAGGCATCCAGCCCGTGATTTGGTACGGTCCGGTGCCGTTGACGTTGCGCGAGGCAAAGTTTTCCTCCTTGGCCTTGTAGTTCTGCACCTCGGTGGTCTTGTTCTTTTCCGCCCAGGTCCGGCTCATGATGTGGAAACCGACCAGGTTGCGCAGCAGGATCGGTTGTGGCCCGGCCAGCATCAAGTCGACCGTGTGGTCGTCGACCTTCTTGATCTCGTTGATGCCGGTGACGTAGATCTGCATCGTGCCCTGCGGTTGACGGATGCGGTTGAAGCTGAACACCACGTCGTCCGCCGTGAACGGCGAGCCGTCGTGGAACTTGACGCCACGCCGCAGCTCGAAGCGCATTTGGGTCGGGCTGATCAGGGTCCACTTGATCGCCAGCGAGGGCTCGGGCGTGTAGCCCACCGAGTAGCGCGTCAGCCCCTCGTAGCCGTGGGTCAGGATGGTGTTGGTGGTCGCATGGTTCTGCGAGTGCGGGTCTAGCGTGAGGATGTCGTTTTGCGCCCCCCAGCGCAGGGTGGCCGCCTGGGACGGCGCCAGGGCAAGACTGGCCAGCAGCGCGACGCTGGCGAAGGCGAACTTCAGACTCATGGCGAAACTCCGGTGGGTACAAAAGCGTGATGCTAGTCCCAAGCCAGGCGCAAGCCCAGAGGATGATCCCGCAGTGCCTGCATCGACCTCGGATGGCGATGGCCCGCATTTGTCAGCAAACTAAAGGCTTGGCGCTGGTCCAATGGCATCGCGGGCTGTGACGGCAAGGGTGTTACAGTCTGTGCCATTGAGTAAAAAAGTCCTTTCGTGCCCCTTGCCGGTCAACCATCGTTCGATCGATTTGCCCAGCAAGACGGGTCGCAATCCGCCTACCGGTCGAGCCGGGCCGCGGAAGGTTGATCAACCCATCGAAGCCCTGCAGACCAGGGCAGAAGGTGAGCGAGCGATGATGCAGCAACACAGGTCTAATTCGCACCTGTTCGGGGGTAACGCCCCTTATGTCGAAGAGTTGTACGAGGCCTACCTGGACAATCCGGGCAGCGTGCCCGACACCTGGCGTGCTTACTTCGATAACTTGCAGAACGTGCCGGCCGGTGACGGTTCGCAGTCGCGCGATGTGGCGCATGCGCCGGTCGTCGAATCATTCGCCCAGCGCGCCAAGGCCAATGCGTTCGCGCTCAGGGCCAGCTCAGCCGACCTCGCGGTCGCGCGCAAGCAAGTGCATGTGCAGTCGTTGATCGCGTCCTATCGATTCCTGGGCTCACGCTGGGCCGACCTCGATCCGCTCAAGCGTGCTGAACGACCCAAGATTCCTGAACTCGAGCCGGCTTTCTACGACTTGAGCGAGTCCGACATGGACATCACGTTCAGCGCGGCGAACACGTATTTCGGCAAGTCCGAGAACATGACGCTGCGTGAGATCGTGCAGGCGCTGCGCGAGACCTATTGCGGCTCGGTCGGCGCCGAGTACATGCACTGCACCGACCCAGCCGAGAAGCGCTGGTGGCAGGAGCGGCTCGAGTCGATCCGCAGCAAGCCCAGTTTCGACGGCGAGGTGAAACGGCATATCCTGGACCGACTGACCGCGTCCGAAGGTCTGGAGCGCTACCTGCACACCAAGTACGTCGGGCAGAAGCGGTTCTCGCTCGAAGGCAGCGAGAGCTTCATCGCCTCGATGGACGAGGTGGTGCAGCGAGCCGGTGCCCAGGGCGTGCAGGAATTGGTGATCGGTATGGCGCACCGTGGTCGGCTCAACGTGCTGGTCAACATCCTGGGCAAGATGCCCAAGGACTTGTTTGCCGAGTTCGACCATACCGCGCCCGAGAATCTGCCTTCGGGCGATGTCAAATACCACCAAGGTTTTTCCAGCGACATCACCACCCCGGGCGGTCCGCTGCACCTGACGCTGGCGTTCAACCCTTCGCATCTGGAGATTGTCAACCCGGTGGTCGAGGGCTCGGTCAAGGCCCGGATGGACCGCCGCGGCGATCTCACCGGTGCTGAGGTGCTGCCGGTGCTGGTGCACGGTGATGCGGCGTTTGCCGGGCAGGGCGTGGTGATGGAGACGCTGGCTCTGGCACAGACCCGCGGCTACTACACCGGCGGTACGCTGCACATCGTCATCAACAACCAGATCGGTTTCACCACCAGCGACCCACGCGATTCGCGCTCGACGCTGTACTGCACCGACGTCGTCAAGATGATCGAGGCCCCGGTGCTGCACGTCAACGGCGACGACCCGGAAGC
>CALQBT020000027.1 GCA_943328885.2 Bordetella parapertussis
CCAAGTCCTGGCCATGCCAATTGTCCTCGCAGCGTCGAGGCCAGCCGCACCAGCGCTCTTTCTCCCCGCCAGCCCCTGATCTCCGCCCAGCGCCCCGGCGTCGGCACGATCCAGCCAGGACGACCCATGTCGCAATCGCTACACCCCATGCTCAACATCGCCATCAAGGCAGCGCGCGCTGCAGGGGCGATCATCAACCGGGGCTCGCAGGATCTGGACCTGCTCAAGATCACCAGCAAGGGGCCGAACGACTTCGTCACCGAAGTCGACCAGGCAGCAGAGGCCGTGATCATCGAAACCCTGCTCACGGCCTACCCGGGCCACGGCATCCTGGCCGAAGAATCAGGCCGCGAGCATGGCTCCAGGGACAGCGAGTTCACCTGGATCATCGACCCGCTGGACGGCACGACCAACTTTCTGCACGGCTTGCCGGTCTACGCGGTGTCGATCGCGCTGGCCTTCCGCGGGGTGGTGCAGCAGGCGGTGGTCTACGACCCGAGCCGCAATGACTTGTTCTACGCCTCACGCGGGCGCGGCGCTTTTCTCAACGACAAGCGGCTGCGCGTGTCCAAGCGCACGCGGCTCGCCGACTCGCTGATCGGCACCGGCTTCCCGTTCCGCCGTGGCGACAACCTGCAGCGCTACATGAAGATGTTCGAGGCCGTGACGCTGGCTTGCGCCGGACTGCGCAGGCCGGGCGCTGCTGCACTCGACCTGTGTTATGTCGCCGCAGGCTGGTACGACGGATTCTTCGAGACCGGCCTGCAACCCTGGGACATGGCCGCTGGCACGCTGATGATCACCGAGGCCGGCGGCCTGGTGGGCAACTTCACCGGCGAGTCCGATTTTCTCTACCAGCGCGAACTGGTGGCCGGCAACCCCAAGGTCTACGGCCAGCTCGTGTCGCTGCTGTCGCCCTATACCCGGGTGATCAAGGGCGACGAAGCTGGCGACAGCCTGACCGCTCTGGTGGCCGACACCGGCGCCACAGCCTCGGACAGCGTGCTCGCAGCGCTGTCGGCCGGCATCGCCGTGGCCGAACCTGCAGCGGCCGTCGATGCCAGCGCGCCGGTGCTCGAGCGCGAGCGCAAGCCGGTGCGCATCCGCAAGATCGAGGGCCAAGACCAGCCCGCGGCAGGCAGTGGCCATGAAGATCGCCGACCCCGCGCAGCCAGGCCCGATGCCCGCGCTGATTTCAGGGGCGGTGACCGGGGACCCCAGGGCTCGGGCGAGCGCCGCGGCGCTGCGCCATCGGCCACGCCGTTCAAGCCCAGGCGCAAGCCCGGCGACCCGCCGTTCTGATGGCCTCAAGGGCTGGAAACTGCGACTTCGGATCGCCTGCGCTGGCCCATGGTGACCGCACGGCGATGGCACAGCGCTCGGTTCAAGCGCTCGCCAATTGGCTGCCGAAGTCGCTGCGCCAGAGCCGCCGCGCCGATGGCTGCGATGCGCAGAGCGTGCCCTAGAATCGATCTTGAGGATCCAAGATGCCTGCCGCAAGGACAGAAAACCCGAATAGTGAGTTGTTCGCGGCACAAGCCGAAATGCGCGACCTGCAGCGGGCAGTCATCGCCATGCGCAGCGAACTCGAGATCGCTCAGTTCCGCCGCGAGACGGAAGTCCAGCAAGCGCAAGCCGAGGCACGCGACGAGATCAAGCTGCTCAAAGCCACCGCCACCAGTTTGCGCGATGCGCTTGAGCAGGCCGCGATCGCCAAGGATGTCGCCGTGCAGGCAGCTCGGGCAGCGGCAGCCGCGGAGATCGCACAGCTCAAAGCCTCTTCGATCGCGCTGCGCGATCAGCTTGAGCTGACCCGCATCAGCACTGAAACAATGGTCCAGGCAGCACAAGCAACTCGCGCCAGCGAGATCTTGCAGCTCAAGGCTACGGCCGCGGCGCTTCGCGAGCAGTTGGAGGAATCGCGATTCAGTGCCGAGGCCGACATCCAGGCCGAGCGCCAAAGCGCGCAGGACGAGCTCGCACAGCTGAAGTCATCCATCGTCGCGATGCGCGACGCGATGGACCGCAAACTCGCACAACCATGAGCGAAACAAACACCAGTCTCAACAAGACCCGCCGGCAAGGCGTTTCGACACCGAGCTCCGCGTCGACACAGAAACGGCGGCTGCGCGAGCTGGAGTTGCTGCTCGAGGTCTCGCGCAAGATGTCGGCCACCGAATCGCTGGACGAGGCGCTCAGCACCTTGCTTGAAGCCTGCGTCACAGAACTCGGCGTCGAACGTGGCACGCTTTTTCTCAACGACCGGGAAACCAACGAGCTCTACTCGCGGGTGGCGCAGGGCTCTTTCCAGCGCGAGATCCGAATCTTCAACACCACCGGTGTGGCCGGCCATGTGTTCACCACCGGCCAGAGCGCCATCGTCCCGGACGCGTATGCGGACCCGCGATTCAACCGCAGCGTGGACGAGCGCACAGGATTCGTCACCAGAAACCTCCTGTGTGTGCCGATCAGGACCGCCAAAGGCCTGGTGTTCGGCGTGGCGCAACTGCTGAACCGCAGAGACGGCCAGTTCACGCCGGCGGACCTGTCGCTGCTCGAGCAAATGGCGGGGCAGGGCGCGATGGCACTGCAGAGCGCGCAGATGATCGAGCAGGTGGAGCGGGTGCGCAAACAAGAGCTCGAGTTCGTCAACATCGTCTCCGAGATGACGTCCGACATCAAGCTCGGATCGCTGCTGCAAAAAGTGATGGGCGAGGCCACGCGAATGCTCAATGCGGAGCGCTCGACCCTGTTTCTCAACGACGAGAAGTCCAAGGAGCTGTGGTCCGAAGTCGGCCAGGGGCTGGAGTCGCTGCAGATCCGGCTGCCCAACCACCTCGGCATTGCCGGTGCTGTGTTCCAGTCTGGCCAGACCATCAACATCCCCTACGCCTACGCCGACCTGCGTTTCAACCCGGCCTTCGACAAAAAGACCAACTACTTCACCCGCTCGATCCTGTGCGTGCCGGTGGTCAACAAGCTGGGCAAGACCATCGGCGTGACCCAGGTGCTGAACAAGCACGGCGGGCCGTTCTCCCAAGAGGACGAGGCACGGTTGCGCGCGTTCACAGCGCAGGTGTCGATCGCACTCGAGAACGCCAAGCTCTTTGCCGACGTGCAGGCGATGAAGAACTACAACGAGGCGATGTTGGAGTCGATGTCCAACGGCCTGATCACGCTCGACGCTCAGGAGCGCGTGGCCACTTGCAACGCAGCCGGATTGCGCATCTTGCAGACCAAGACCAAGGACATCGTGCAAGTGGCGGTCGCCGACTTCTTTGGCGAGCACAACGCCTGGGTTCTCGACAAGCTCAAGCTCGTCGCCGAGACCGGCGAACAGCAGATCAGCGTGGACGCGCCGCTGCACATCGGCGATGCGACGCTGTCGGTGAACTTCACCGTTCAGCCCCTGCTCAACGTCGAACAGCAGCGCATCGGGTCGATGATCGTGCTAGAGGACATCAGCTCGGAACATCGACTGAAGTCGACGATGTCGCGCTACATGGACCCAGGGATCGCGGACCGGTTGCTCGCCTCAGGCACCGACCTGCTGGGTGGCCAGGATGTCGAGGCCACGGTGCTGTTCTCAGACATCCGCGGCTTCACCACGCTGACCGAGCAACTCGGACCGCAGGGCACGGTGGCACTGCTCAACGAGTACTTCACGCTGATGGTCGACTGCCTGCACAAGGAAGAGGGCATGCTCGACAAGTTCATTGGCGACGCAGTGATGGCCGCCTTCGGCATCCCGGTGCCCCACGCGGACGACCCCGATCGCGCGGTGCGCACCGCCATCGCGATGCTCACGACGCTCGACAGTTGGAACCGGCAGCGCGCCACCGAGGGCAAGCTGCCGGTCAACATCGGCATCGGTCTGAACACCGACCGGGTCGTGTCGGGCAACATCGGCTCGCAAAAACGGATGGATTTCACCATCATCGGCGACGGTGTGAACCTCGCCGCCCGGCTCGAGTCGGCTTGCAAGCAATATGGCGCCAAGCTGCTGATCAGCGAGCTCACCTTCAGAAAGCTCAAGGGCACCTACCGGACCCGCGAGATCGACCTCGCTGTGGTCAAGGGCAAGACCCAACCGGTGGCGGTGGTCGAGGTGCTCGACTTCCACACCGAGGAATCCTTCCCGAACATCGTCGAGGTGCTGAGCTTGTTCAAGGACGGCTTGGCGAAGTACCGCGCCCGCCACTGGGAGGAGGCGACGCACCTCTTTCGCCAAGCCCTCGAACTCAACCCCCACGACAAACCCAGCCTGATGCATATCGAGCGCAGCCAGTACCTGAGCGACAACCCACCGCCGCCGGACTGGGACGGCGCCTGGGTGCTCGAGAGCAAGTAGGCGCCAGCGCGGCTGAAGTTCGCCGACTTCAGATCGGCCGACCCTACCCGAACCGGCAGAGCCGAAGATGCGAATCCGGGAGAGGGGGCCAGCTCAGGGATGCAAGCTCGCGCGGCCGTGGCTCAGCACGACGACGTCGCGCTCGACCAAGCGGCCGCGGAAAGCCACTTCGTCGTCGGCCACGCGCCAGCACTCGAGTCGGATCGTCTCGCCTGGGAACACCGGCGAGGACAAGCGGGCGTGGATCGATTTCAGCCGCGATGGATCATGGTCGCAAAACGCCTGCACGATGCCGTGGCAGGCCACGCCATAAGTCGCCAGACCGTGCAGGATCGGCCGCGGAAAACCGGCCCTGGCGGCGAACGCTGGGTCCACATGCAGCGGATTGAAGTCGCCCGACAGCCGGTACAACAGCGCGGCGTCGCGCCGGGTCGGCAGTTCTAGCACCCGATCGGGCGCGGTCTCCGGGGTGGCCGGCAAGGCCGGTGCCGGCGCGTCGCCACCGCCGTTGACCGAAAACCCGCCGTCACCGCGCAGAAACAGTGCAGCCTCGGTGCTGGCGATCAGCGCGCCGCTGGCCTCGTCAAAGAGGGTCTTCTCGACCTGCATCACCGCGCCCCGGCCCACGCCCTTGTCGACGATGCGCAGCACACGGCTGCGACCAATCAGTGTGGCCTCAGCGGGCAGCGGCGAATGCAGCGTCACGCCTTGCTCGCCGTGCACCAGCTTGACGAAATCCATGCCCAGTTCGGCCCGGTCGCGCATCCAGAAACCGGGCGACGCCAGCACCGCCGCCATGGTCGGCAGCGCGACCAAGTCGGCCTCGTAGGTGAAGCGAAGTTGACGCGCATCGAGCGGGTCGGCACCCACCCCCACGCCCAGCGCATAGAGAATGGTGTCCTTGCTGCTGTAGCTGTGGCGCACATCGCCTGAGCGCCAGGCCATGGCTTTTTCGTAGTCGATCATCGATTGGACTCGGTCGGTGGGTGGCAACTGCGCAGGAGCAGCAGGCCGTCAAAGGGTGATGTGATAGCCGCCGTTGACCGCGATGTGTTGGCCGGTGATGTAGCTCGCACCGTCCGACAGCAGGAAACACACCGTCTTGACCACCTCTTCCGGGGTCGCCCAGCGGCCCATCGGGATCTGTGCCAGCATCCCGTCTCGGAACTTTTCGCCGCGGACCACCTCGGTCATCGGCGTCTCGACCACGCCGAAGCAGACCGAGTTGGTGCGGATGTTGTACCGGCCCCATTCGCGCGCCGCGCTCATCGTGATGCCCAGCATGCCGGCCTTGGCCGCGGCGTAGTTGACCTGCCCGATCGAACCCTTGCGACCGGCGTCGGACGAGATGTTGACGATCGACCCGCCGCTCTTGTCACCAGCTCTTGCGCGCTCGAGCATGTGACGGCCTGCTGCCTGCAGCCAATAGAAAGTGCCGGTGAGGTGGACATCGATCACTTGCTGCCAATGGTGGGCAGTCATCTTCTCGATCATCGCCGGCCGGATGATGCCGGCGTTGTTGACCAGGCCATGCACCGCGCCGAAGCGCTCGACCGCTTGCGCGACGGTTTGCGCGGCCAGTTCGGCATCGACGACGCTGCCGACCACCGCCAGCACGCGATCAGCCGGCAGCGGCGCCAGCGCCGCCTGCAAGGTCTCGGCGTTGAGGTCGACCGCGACGACGTTGGCACCGAGCGCGATGCCCAACTCGGCGATCGCCTTGCCGATGCCTTGGCCGGCGCCGGTGACGATCAGGGTTCGTCCGGCGAGGGAGACGATGGGGTCCATGCACAGTCCTTGTGGGTGATGTTGCGGGTGGGGGTTGCGGCTGTTGTTGCCGGTCGCAATGCGACCGGCTGCACACATTTCATGGTAGAACCAATGATATTCCCGACCCGATCCACGGTCAACCCGGGCCAGGCCCTAGGGGCTTGCTGCGCTGGGTGGGGATCAGGGCTCAGGGCCGCCGGCCAGAGGCTTGACGACAGGGCTGCGGCGCTTGCGCGGCCTTGCCCCGCCGTTCTTGGCGTCAACCCTTGACAGGTAGCTGCGCTGCAGCCGCTTCAGACTCGTCTCCATTTCGGCCACCGCGGCCTCGACATCGCCCGCTTCCAGGTGTTTCATGAAACGCCGGCGCGACGGCAGCACGAAAGCATTCTGGTATTCGCCGATCTTGTGGATGAAGTACTTCAGCACATCAAGCACGCCGTTCATCATGATCGCCATGATCGGGTTGCCGGTCATGCGCGCGAGGATGCGGTGAAAGTCCAGGTGCTTCTCGGCCCGCAGCGGGAAATCGCCGCGTGCCGCAGCGGCTTCAGCTTCGGCAATGTTGGTGTTGAGGTCAGCAAGGTCTTGCGCGCTCGCCCGCGCGCAGGCCTCGCGCACGATGATGGTCTCGAGCCAGATCCGGGCTTCGGTCAACTGCGCCGGCGCGATCGTCCCCAGGTGGTACATGTCGAGCAAACCCGTGACGATGGCCTGCCCGCTGCGTTCGCTGATGAAAGCACCGCCACTGGCGCCTTTTTGCAACCGGATCAAGCCGGCGTGCTCAAGCGAGCGCAAGGCCTCTCGCAAGGTGTTGCGCGAAACACCGAACTGTTCGGACAGCGCGCGCTCTGACGGCAAGCGACTGCCGACCTTGAGCCGGCCCTCGATCCACGCGTTGCGGATCTGGGTGGCGATCTCCTCGAAAGCCCGCGCCGATCGGATGGGCTCGAACTTGGCGGGCGGGCCCGACAGGCTCTGGTCGAGAGCATGGACAGCGGTCTGGGGCTTGGTGTTGGGCAAGGGAGACCTCTCTTCGCGGTTCTGGCGCGCAGGGCTGCGACCCGGTCAATGATATGACCGATGCCGCCTTGAACACCCTCGAACTTCAGAACGCGGCGTGGCCGCCGACGTGCTCTTACCGCGCGCGAACCGGGATCTCGTTGAACGGCAGGCCGCGATCGGCACGCATGTCCGAGGGCAATCCCAGCACCCGCTCGGCGATGATGTTGCGCAAGATCTCGTCGGTACCGCCCTCGATGCGCGTGGCCGGTGAGCGCAGCAGCATGGCCTGGAACCTGGCCGCCGCACTCGGTTGCGCGGCGTCCACCAGCACGCCCGAAGCGCCCTGCAGGTCGAGCGCGAACATCGCGATCTCCTGCAGCGTCTGGCCCGCGACAAGCTTGCCGATCGAGTTCTCGGGGCCGGGAATCTGGCCCTAGGACAGCGCCGAGATGCTGCGGTAAGCGGTGTATTTCAGGCCACTGGTGCGCACCGCCCAGGTCGCTAGCCTGGCGCGAACCGCCGGGTCATCGATCGCCAAACCGTCGCCGGTGTCGAATTCGCAGCAGAAGTCCAGCAACTCGGGGAACCCGGTGGGCATGCCCGCGCCGATCGACATGCGCTCGTTCATCAAGGTGGTCAGCGACACGCGCCAACCCTGTCCGACAGCACCCAGACGCTGGTGATCAGGCACCCGCAGATCGGTGAAGAAGACCTCGTTGAAGCCCGATTGGCCGTTGACCTGCTTGATCGGCCTGACCTCGACGCCAGGGCTCTTCATGTCGAAGAAGAACATCGTCAAGCCGTCGTGCTTGACGACCGAGGAGTCGGTGCGCGTCAAGATCATCCCGTAGTCGGCGTAATGCGCGCCGCTGGTCCAGATCTTCTGGCCGTTGATCACCCACTCGTCGCCCACCAGTTCGGCGCGGGTTCGCAGTCCGGCCAAGTCCGACCCAGCCACCGGCTCAGAGAAGAGCTGGCACCAGATCTCTTCGCCCGAAGCCAGTGGCGGCAGGTAGCGCCGCTTGTGCGGCTCTTGCGCATACGCCATCAGCGTCGGGCCGATCATGCCCTGGCCGATCAGGAAAATAGACGCCAGCTTGCCGTAGGCGCCCTCCTCTTGCTGCCAGATCACGCGCTCGATCGGGCTGGCGCCGCGGCCACCGCAATCCTCCGGCCAATGCAGACAGGCCCAGCCGGACTGCGCCTTCTTCTTCTGCCAGGCTTTGGATGCAGCGAGCACGTCGCCGCTGCGCAGTGCGGGTTGGCCGTAACCGGCGAGTTCGAGTTCGGCGTGCAACTCGGTGGGGGCGTTGGCAGCGATCCAAGCGCGCACTTCGGCGCGAAAGCTGGCTTCCTGGGGGGTGTCGTCAAAGTTCATCGTCGGATTCCTTCAGTGGCTCTTGGCCGCGCGGCGCGCGCACAGTCGATCGACCAGCAGGTCTTCCCAGCGGCTCAAGCTGCCCAGCGTGAGCGCGAGCAGGTTGGAGCGCCGGTAGTGCAAATGGCAGTCGAACTCCCAGGTAAAGCCCATACCGCCGTGGACCTGAATGTTGTTGCGCGAGCACAGTTGGTAGGCCTGCGTCGCGCTGACCCTGGCGCTGGCCGCAGCCTCGGGCAGTTCGTTCGCACCGGTCGACAGCGCCCAGGCGCCGTAATAGGCGTTCGATCTGGCGAGCGTGGCCGAGACGTACATGTCAGCGAGCATGTGCTTGATCGCCTGCAGCGACCCGATCGGTCGGCCGAAGGCGAAGCGCTGCTGGGCGTAATCGCAGGCCGTCTGGAGCGCCAGATCAGCGCCGCCGACTTGCTCGAAAGCGATCAGCACCGCGGCGCGGTCGTACACGTCGGTCAGGATCTGCCAGCCCGCGCCGGCAGCACCCAGCGGCTCAGACGCGACTTGTGAGAAATCGATTCGCGCCTGGCTGCGGGTCGGGTCGATGCTGGGAACGGTCTCGCGACGGACCCCCGAGGCCTTCAAATCGACGATGTGCAGCGAGACCGTTGGCGTGCCGTCGCCCTCGTCGCGCACGGCAACGACCGCAAAATCGGCAATGTCGCCATCGGCGACAGGCTGCTTGGTGCCGGTGACGAGGCCACGTGCTGCCTTGGCGTTGAGGGAACCCGGCGTGACTTGGCCTGCGCGCTCGGCGAGCGCGAGCGTGCCGATCAACTCGCCGCTGGCCAGTCCAGGCAGGTAGCGGCGTTTCTGTTCCTCCGAGCCCGCGCGCAGCAGCAGTTCGGCAGCGATCGCGATCGACGATGAGAACGGCACCGGTGCGATCGCGCGGCCAAGTTCCTCAGCGATGACACAGAGCTCAAGATAGCCCGCGCCCAGGCCCCCGTAGGCCTCAGGAATCGCTGCGCCCAGGTAACCTTGCGCCGCCAGACCTTGCCAGAGCTTGGCGTCGTGCGACTGCGGCCCGTCGAGCACTGCGCGAACAGCGCTGCGGTCGCAGTGGTCGCCCAGAAAGCGCCGCGCCTGGTCCTTGAGCTGACGCTGCTCTGGAGAAAAATCGAAATCCATGGGGTTCCTTTCGGCCTGGGCCGGGTTTGACGCGATCATGCCAGCGGACCGATTGTCGCGAGTGTGCGCCTGGCGACCGCTGCAAAGCTATACCTAGCCCATGTTGGCGCAGGACAAGGTCGGCGTGAATCGTCGCAATCGACGAATGCCGGCACTGGCGTGTGACTTGCCGCCACCGGCGATCTGGTCGACCCCTTGGCGACAGCCGTGGTCGAACGCGCTTGCCTACACTGGGCGCTCACTTTGAACCGGGAGAACCCATGTCGCAGCTGGTATTGCGCGAGGACCGCGAAGGTCTCGCCATCCTGACCCTGAACCGCCCGGACAAGCTCAACGCGCTGACGGTGGCGATGTTCGAGCAACTGCACGGCCATGTGCAGCGCATCGCCAACGAGACCGAGCGCATCGGCCTGGTGCTGGTGCGCGGCGCAGGCAAGTGCTTTTCAGCCGGCCATGACCTTGCCGACATCGCGCATGGCGAGCATCCGCCCAAGCCCAGCTTCCAGGCTGACACGATCGAGCTGCTGGCCGAGTTGCCGCAGCCGGTGATCACCGCCGTGCATGGCCACTGCTATACCGGGGCGCTCGAGCTCGCGCTGGCCGGCGACATGATCGTCGCGGCCGAATCGGCCAAGTTCGCCGACACCCACGCGCGCTGGGCTTTGACGCCGGTCTGGGGCATGAGCCAGCGCCTACCGCGCCGCATCGGCATGGCCAAAGCGCAGGAGATGACCTACACCGCCCGCAGCTACAGCGGCGCCGAGGCGCAAGCCATCGGGCTGGTGAACTGGTGCGTGCCCGATGCGTCGTTCGAGGCCGAACTCGGCAAGTTCACTGCGGCGATCTTGGCGAACTCTTGGTTCAGCCTGCGTGCGAACAAGCGCCTGTACCGTGACACCGACGGCATGGCGCTGCGCGCCGGACTGTCGCACGAGATCCACCGCACCGAGGGTCGAGGACCGGACATGGACGAGCGCATCGCGGGCTTCATGAACAAGACCAGCAAGCTGTCCTGAACCGGATTCGATGATGACGCAAGCGCTCTACGGCGGCTGCAATGTCGGCGATCTGGTGGTCACCGCGATCGGCCGCGGCGGCGACCAGGTGGCCTTCATCTCGGATGACACCCGCTGGACCTACCGCCAACTCGGCGCGTTGATCAGCACGGTCGTCCAAGCACTGACGGCGCGCGGCTTGCAGCGCGGCGACGCGGTCGCGACACTGTCGGCGAACCGCCCGGAAGGATTCCTGATCACCGCGGTGGCCTATGTGATGGGCTTGCGCATCACTTGGGTCAACCCGACTTCGTCGGAGGACGACCATGCCTACATCCTGGCCGACTCCGGCGTGCGAACGCTGTTCGTCGACCCGCTGACCTTTTCGGACCGCGCCCGCTCGCTCGCCCAACGCGTGCCGGGCATGACCAGCCTGCTGAGCTTCGGGCCGAACGACGGCTTTGGTGAGGACATCCTGGCCGCAGCCGCACGGTTCACCCCCGGGCGACTCGTGCCCCAAGCGCAGCCCGACGACGTCTGCGTGCTGATCTACACCGGCGGCACCACCGGCAAGCCCAAGGGTGTCGCGCACACCCACCGCGTGCATGTCGCGATGATCATGACCGAGATGGCCGACTGGGATTGGCCAGCAGAAATCCGATTTCTCGCACTGACGCCGATCACCCATGCCTCGGGCGCGATGATCATGCCGGTCTTGCTCAAGAGCGGCACCTACGCGATGACCAAGGGTTTCACCGCCGAGAAGTTCGTCCACCTGGTCGAGGAGCACCGCATCACCGCGACCTTCTTGGTGCCGACGATGATCTACGTGCTGCTCGACAGCCCGGCGCGCCAAGGTGCCGACCTCAGCAGCCTCCAACTCGTGATCTACGGTGCGTCGCCGATGTCGCCGACCCGGCTGGTCGAAGGCATGCAGGTGTTCGGACCGATCTTCATGCAGCTCTACGCGCAGTCCGAGGCGCCCAACACCGTGACTGTGCTGCACCAGCATGAACACGACCCCGAGCACCACCCCGAGCGGCTGGCGTCCTGCGGCACGCCTTGCGTCGGCACCCAGGTCAAGCTGCTGGACGAGAACGGCCAGGAAGTGCCCGAGGGCGAGGTCGGTGAGATCTGCGTGCGCGGCCCGCTGGTGATGCAGGGCTACTGGAACAAGCCCGAGGAGACCGCGCAAGCCTTGCGTCTGGGCTGGCTGTGGACCGGCGACATGGCCCGGCGCGATGCCGAGGGCTACCTCTACATTGTCGACCGCTCGAAAGACATGATCATCAGCGGCGGTTTCAACGTCTTCCCGCGCGAGGTCGAGGATGCGCTGTCGCAGCACCCGGCCGTGGCGGCGGCTGCGGTCGTCGGGGTACCCGATGCCAAGTGGGGCGAGGCGGTGCGCGCGCTGGTGGTGCTGCGCCCGGGCGCGGCCGCCACGGCCGAAGAGCTGATCGCGATGGTGCGGGACCGCAAAGGCAGCGTCTACGCGCCCAAGGCAGTCGACTTCGTCGATGCGCTGCCGATGACGGGCCTGGGGAAACTCGACAAGAAAGCGATCCGCGCAAAGTTCTGGCAAGGCCTCGAACGCTCGGTGCACTGACCAGGGGCCGCCTGCGCAAACGGCGGCCGGCGCTGACGAGTACTCAGTGTCCCAGGGCCTGGCGTCGCCGCTCACGCAGCGCCAAACCCTCGTTGCACAGCAGCGCGCCGATCACCAGTGCACCGCCGGCCAATACCGTAGGTCCTGGCGACTCACCCGCGCCCAGCCAGACCAGCAGCACACCGAAGATCACTTCGAGCAGGCACAGCAGCGAGATCTCAGGTGCCGGCAGCACCTTGGTCAGCTGCACCGCGAGCAGGCAAGGCACCGCCAGTTGAAAGAAGCCCAACAGTCCCAGCAGCGACAAATCGTGTGCAGTGGCTGAGAACGGCAGCGACAGCGGCAACATGATGACCGCCGACATCAGCGCGCCCAGCAGCACTGCGGGTAACAGGTCGGGTGCCGTCGACGAGGTATGGCTGACGCCACGCTGGTGCATGTGCTGCAGCAAGGTCCAGTTGCTGGCCCCCGCGATCGGTACCCCCAAAGCCACCAGAGCGCCTGTCACCGAGGCACCACCAGCCATGGCTTGCTGGCCAAACATCCAGGCGATGCCTGTCCCGGCAACAGCGATCGCCACCCAAGTGCGGCGCGGCAAACGGTGTCGCAAAAAC
>CALQBT020000028.1 GCA_943328885.2 Bordetella parapertussis
GATCGTCGCGGCCGTGGGCATCGGTCTGTTCTTGCCGCCCATCGGTGTGGGCTTGTTCATCGCCTGCGGGATCGCGGAGGTTTCGATCGATCGCGTCACGCGCGTCATCCTGCCTTTTATCGCGGTGTTGTGCCTCGGGCTGGCGGTGATCATCGCCGTGCCCTGGTTCACGCTGGTGGTGCCGCGCTTTTTCAAGCTTCTGTAGTCAAGCTGTTGTACTCAAGCTGCTGTAGCGTCGAGCCGGTAGACCTTGCTCGCCGTGCCGCTGAACAGCGCGGTCTTGTCGTCGGCCGAGCAGCCGGCGGTCAGGCGCTTGAAGGCATTCCACAGCGTCGTGTAACTGCAACTGCCCTTGTCGACCGGGAAATTGCTCTCGAACATGGCGCGGTTCGCGCCGAAGCATTCGATGGCGGTCTCGACGTAGGGCCTCCAGGCCAGCGCCAATTCTTCTGAGCTCGGCGGCAAATCGCGGGTGTGGAAATCCAAGCCCATGGTGTGCATGCCCAGTCCGCCGATCTTCACGCAGACATTGGCGCAGCTTGCCAGCTGGCGTATCGACTGGCGCCAGACGGGGAACACTTCCTCGCGCTTGCCCGCGTAAGGGCCGATGCCTAACGGACCACCGACATGGTCCAACACGATGGTGGTGTCTGGAAAGGCTCGCGCCAAGTCGATGATTTCGTCGATCTGGGTGTGCACCAGCCAGGCGTCGAATGACAAGCCCAGCCGCGCCAGCAGCGCAAAGCCGGCGCGAAATTCAGGCTGCATCAGCAGCCCCGGTGGCGGATTGGCGCTGGTGACCTTCAGGCCGGCCGGGTGCCAGGCCGAGCCCCGACGGATGCCGCGAAAGCGCCCGCCTGCGGCGGTGATGTGGGCTTGCAGCGGAATTTCGGCGCGCGCGCCCAGGCGCAGGTCGACATTGCCGACGATGCCGGCGCCAATACGCGTCGGACCATAGGCGCCGGAGGCGCTCATCGCGGCAATGCCGTTGACAAACTCGGTCTCGCCCAGCGATTTCATCTCTTCCGGACCGTCCGCACGGTACATCGCGCGGCACTCGACGAAGACCGTGCTCAGCACTTTGTGCCCGCCGCCGGTGTCGAGCAGCAGTTCGGGCATCAGGTAGCGGTCGCCGTCGTGGTCCCACAGGTGGTGATGCGGGTCGACGATCGGCAGATCCGGCGCCAGCACCGCTTCGGTCCGCAGCGCCAGCCACTGCGGATTCAAGGCGATGAAATCGTTCGATTCGCGGCTTGCAGAGGTGTTGCTTGTGTTCATGAGGCTCGGCTCGGCTGGGTTGGGAGGGGCAGGTTCGGTGCAGGCGATAGGTCAGCGGACTAACATAACACCAGATCTCTGGAATTACGATATAAATCAACAGCTTACAGATTAAGATATTTCGTGTAATTGACCCTGCTGGTGTTAAGTTACGACGCTTGGCGGTGCGGACAACTGTTCACATCGGCGAGGACGAAATTTCGAAGCGACCCGCGTGCAGGCGGTGCTGGCGAACTGAAGATTTCAGCTGCTTGCAGTCGTTGCGCCGGCGCAAGCCAGACCTCAATTCTCGAGACCATCGCAATGGGCCGTGATGCTCGCTGCCTCACCCGATTTGGCCGGTTGCATCGTCGCCCGAACCTTTCCGCCTGCCGGGTGAAGTCAATCCTTGGGCAGCGGCCAGCGCTCGAGGTAGGTCATGTATTCCGGCTCCACGTCCACCTGCATGGTGGCCAAGAATCGCACCACCGCGCAGTAGAAGGCGATGGTCAGCACCAGATCTGTTAGGTGTTCCGTGGAAAGAAGGCCCTGCAGCGCGGTGAAGGTTTCTGCTGAAGCGGCGCCCTGCACCGTTATTTCGCGGGCCGCGCGCAGCACAGTGCGAGCGTTCAGGTCCAGCTTGGTGGGCTTGCTGGCTGTGTCGTCGATCAGCGCCTGGATATCCTCGTCCGAAACGCCGAAATCATGGCCGATCTTCACATGGTGCGACCATTCATAAGGCGAGCGCGCCAGCCAGCCCACCTGCAGGATCGCCAGCTCGCGCAGTCGCGCATCAAGCTTGCTCTTGTGGCGAATGTAGCCGCCCAGGCCGGAGAAGGCGCGCGCCCCGCCGGGGCTATGCGTCATCAGCCGGAACAGCGCGATGTCGCGCGCCAGCAGGTCCTGGTGTTCGGGCGGCAGGTCAGCGCGGGTGAGGTACGGCAGGCGGGCCATGATGGGTCGTTCCCTTTGTTGGTTACGCGTCCGGGCTTGCACCAACGGGCCTGGCGTGGTTTTGATTGTGACAGCCAACAAGGGATTGGCTGAGACAGGTGGACGTCTCGACAACGAACGACCTTATGGCAGAGCCAGTACCGATGGTTGCCGGCCAGACAGAGGCTGTTCGAAACCCAGGTGCAGGTGCATTATCTATATTTTCTATAGAAGAAGTGGATGAGTTGATCCCGCAAGAGTCAGCAGGCTCGTTCGGTGAGGTTTCTCAGGGTTTCACCTGCCGCCATCATTGGAAATCTTTTAGATAATGCAGCTTGCATCCTCGTTCACTCTCAACTGAAAATCAAGAAAGCAACTTTCATGTCAAACCTTGAAGAACTCATGGCTGCCCGCAAGGATCTCGAGCAGCGCATCGCCGAGGCGCAACGTGAAGCTCGTGCCAGCAGCATCGCGAAAGTGAGGGCTTTGATGGCTGAGTTCGGCCTGAGCGCTGCCGATATCGACGGCAAGTCGGGTGGGGGGCGGCTAGCAGGCGCAGCCAAGCCCAAGAGCAAGGTAGCGGCCAAGTACCACAACGCCGCCACGGGGGACAGTTGGTCGGGTCGTGGCTTGCAGCCCCGGTGGCTCAAGGCTGCGCTGGCGGCAGGTGCCAAGGTCACGGACTTCGCCGTCTGATCTTCATCGGGCTTGCCTGCTCGGCGTGCAGGCCCTTCTGAGACGGCATCTCAGCAAGATTGAGCGTGGCGACTTCTGCGAGTGGGCTCGGCCCTTAGGGGCACTCCATTTCCCCAGCGATGACGATCTACTGGCAGCTGTCTGCTAGGTCATGGTCGTCGTCCTGACAATGGGCTGGGGCGCGCGCTGTCGGCCATCAAATGAGCGGCAGCCCGACGTAGTTCTCGGCCATCGACGTCATCGCCGCGGTCGAACTGAACAGGTAGTCGAGCTCGGCCCGCTGCATCTTTTGGCCGAAGCTGCCGTTGTCTGGAAAGTTGTGCATCAGCGAGGTCATCCACCAGGAGAATCGCTCGGCTTTCCAGATCCGCGCCAGCGCGCGACCTGAATAGTGGTCGATCTCGGTGGTGCTGTCGGCGTAATGGCCGCGCAAGCCCTGCCACAGGTAGGCGACGTCGCTGGCGGCGAGGTTCAGTCCTTTGGCGCCGGTCGGCGGCACGATGTGGCCGGCATCGCCGACCAGGAACAGCCTGCCAAAGCGCAGCGGCTCGGCGACGAAACTGCGCAGCGGGGCGATGCTCTTCTCAATCGAAGGCCCGGTGACCAACTGCGCCGCGGTCTGCGCCGGCAGTCTGCGCTTCAACTCGGCCCAGAAGGCCTCGTCCGACCATTGAGCGACCTGGTCGTCGAGCGAGCACTGGACGTAGTAGCGGCTGCGCACCTTGCTGCGCTGGCTGCACAGTGCGAAACCGCGCTCGTGGTGGACATAGATCAGTTCGTGCGAGACCGGCGGCACGTCGGCCAGCACGCCGAGCCAGCCGAAGGGGTAGACCTTCTCGAACTGCGTGATCGCGCGCTCAGGCACGCTGGCGCGACAGACGCCGTGAAAGCCGTCGCAGCCGGCGATGAAATCGGCCTCGACCCGGTGGCGAACGCCGTCTTTGCGGTAGCTCACGCTGGGGTGGGCGCCGTCGAAGCCCTCGACCGTCACCTCGTCGGCGTCGTAGACGATGGGCTCACCAGACTCACTGCGGGCGTCCATCAGGTCGCGCGTGACCTCGGTCTGGCCATAGACCATCACCCGCTTGCCGGTCAGCCCCAGCAGGTCGATGCGGTGGCGCTGATCGCCGAAACACAGCTCGACGCCGTCGTGCGGCAGTCCCTCTTGCTGCATCCGGCCGGCCACACCGGCTTGCTGCAACAAGTCGACCGTCGTCTGCTCGAGCACGCCGGCGCGGATCCGGCCCAGCACATAGTCGGCGCTGCGCTGCTCGATCACGATGTTGGCAATGCCGCTGCGGCTGAGCAACTGGCCGAGCAGCAGGCCCGAAGGGCCGGCGCCGATGATGGCGACCTGGGTTTTCATGGGCGGGGCTCCGGACGAGCTTGACGGGAGTCAAATCGTAGCGGCCGTCGGCAGCTGACTCAAGGGACGGATGTCGCAAGTGATTGCACAATTCGAACATGCGCGACGCCGTCTCCGCCAAGCTTGAACCCCACCGAGCGCCGTTCGGTCGGATCGCGGTGTCGGCCAGTCTTCCCAGCTATGCGCTCTATGGCGAGCATGGCCAGACCGAGGCCACCGACTGGTTGCATTGCGAGCGCATCGCCGAGCGCAGCCAACGCCATGACTGGGAGATCCAGCCGCACCGGCATGCGTCGCTGTTTCAAATTCTGCACATCGAGCGCGGCAGCGCCCAGGCTTGGCTCGAGGGCGACAGCCAGCCGCTGGCCGGGCCTTGTGTGCTGCTGGTGCCGGCCCTGGTCCCGCATGGGTTTGTCTTCTCGCCCGACATCGAGGGCACGGTGATCACGCTGCTCGAGCAGCACCTGCTGCGTTTGCTGCACGGCGCGCCGGCGCTGGTCGAGCGCTTGGTGCAGCCGCGTTGGCTGGCCTGGCCTGCTGCTGACCCGCAGGGGCTGGCGCTGGACGATGCGGTGGCATGCCTGCGAGAAGCGTTTGACCAGGTGGCGGCATGGCGCGATCTGGCGCTAGACGCCGCGCTGCTGCGTCTGGCGGTGGTGCTGGGGCGTTTGGTGTCGGGTCGAGCGGACGGCGCTGAGCCGGCGCGGGCCGGCAGTTCGCGCGCGCTGGCCCATGTGCGGCGTTTTCGCGACCTGGTCGAGTCCGGTTTCCGCCAGCAGCCCTCGCTGGCTGCGCTGGCGCTGGCGCTGGGCATCACGCCGACCCAGCTCAACCGGGTCTGCCATCAGGTGTTGGGCCATTCGGCACTCGGCGTGTTGCACGGCAGGCTGTTGCTCGAGGCGCAGCGTGATTTGGCTTACACCACGCTGAGCATCAAGCAAATTGGGCTCGGGCTCGGGTTTGTCGATGCGGGCTACTTCAGCCGCTTTTTCCAGCGCCTGACGGGGCACACGCCGACGGCCTGGCGTGCCTTGGCGCTGCGTTAGCGGCTGTGCACAATCGAGGCCAATACAACCCGGGCGCGCAGCGTAGATGATCTACAAGTTCAAATCCAAGGCCGGCGGTGACATCCTGATGCTCGGCCCCAACGGCGACGCGCTGCTGCGCGCGATCGGTCGTGAGCCGGCCGCCCAGGGCATCATCGAGCCGCCCGCGATGGCCGCGGCGATCGCTGCCATCGAACAGGCTGTTGCTGCTGACGAGGCGGCCCGCCGCGAGGCCGAGCGCGAGGCCGCAGCGCAGGGCCGGACCCTGCGCCCTCGCGACGGGGTGGGCCTGCGCCAGCGGATGTGGCCGATGGTCGGCCTGCTCAAGCGTGCTGTGGCCGAAGAGGTGCCGGTGGTCTGGGGTGTCTGAAGTCACCCGCATCGTCGCGATCCGTCATGGCCAGACGGCCTGGAATGCCGAGTTCAGGCTGCAAGGACAGATCGACATCCCGCTCGACCGGGTTGGCCTGCGCCAGGCCGCGACGCTGGCCGATGCGCTGCGCGACGAAGGCCTGAGCGCGGTGATTGCCAGCGACCTGGGCCGGGCCTGGCAGACCGCGCAGGCCTTGGCCGGTCCGCTCGGGCTGCCGCTGAGCGCCGACCCCGGTCTGCGTGAGCGCTGTTTCGGCGTGCTCGAGGGCCAGACCCGGCAGCAGATCGACCAGCAATCGCCCGAGCTGGCGCGGCGCTGGCACAGCCGCGAGCCCGATTTCGCACCCGAGGGCGCCGAGAGCTTGCGTGTCTTCTACGCCCGAACGATCGCCGCGGTCGACCGCTTGGTCGCGGCCCACGCCGGCGGCACGATCGCACTGGTCAGCCACGGCGGCGTGCTCGACTGCCTGTACCGCGCGGCAACCCGCACCGCGCTCGATGCGCCGCGCAGCTGGACCCTGGGCAATGCGGCGATCAATCGGCTGCTGCACACGCCGCAGGGTTTCACACTGGTGGGCTGGGATGACGCGGGCCATTTGGAGGCGCTGGAGGGCGACGACGGCATCCGTTGATGAAGGCGGGAAGCTGACACTATCGGGAACATCTGAGATCTCAGGTGTGTTCCCCGCGGGTCGATGACCTGCACATGATTTCCGGTATTGCCCTAGTCCCCCGTCGCCGCGGCGTCACCGTGTTGGAGTTGCTGGTGGTGTTGTTCGTCGCTGCGCTGCTGGCAGCGATTGCACTGCCTTCCTACCTGTCGATCATGCGCAAGGGTCGGCGATCTGACGCCGTTGACGCCAGTGTTGCGGTGCTGCAGGCGCAGGAGCGCTACCGCGCCAATAACCTCAGCTACGCATCTACGCTGGGTGTTCTCGGTCAGTCGAACACATCGATCGCCGGCCAATACAGCCTAGCCTTGTCTGCAACAAGTGGTGCTGGGTATTTGTTGACCTTGTCAGCGCTCGCAGGTTCGGCGCAGGCGAGCGATACCGGTTGCACGGCGTTGACGGTGACCGTGAGCAATGGCAACCCGTCCTACGCACCCTTGGCATGCTGGAGCCGCTGATGCAGCCACTGATGCAGCCGCGCGGCTTCACTCTTGTCGAACTGATGCTAGGTATTGTGCTCGTCAGCATCCTGCTCGGCGTCGCGCTGCCAGCGTATTTCGAGTTACTGTTGCGCATGCGTCTGGAAGGCGCCCTCAACGAGCTCAGCGTTGACCTGCAGTACGCCCGCAGTCAGTCGATACGCCAACGCGCAGCGATTGTGTTAACGACCGACGCCGCCGGGAACGCCTACCAGGTTGCCAGCGCCAGTTCGACGCTCAAGACCGTGACCTTGCCCGCTGGCGTGACGCTGACCCCAAACACCAGGGTCATCTTCGACGCGCTGCGCGGCATGGCGCAGGCCGTCAGTTTGGACGGTGTGGCCAGCGGCAGCCAGGCCATGCTGCGCGTCAAGGTCAACGCGATGGGGCGGGTGCAGCTTTGCTCGGAATCCAGCGGTTTCGCAGGTTATCCGACATGCTGATGCCTGCGTACCGCCGTCATGGCTTGTCGGTTGTCGAACTGATGGTTGGCGTGGCGGTGGGTCTGGTGGTGGTCGCAGGCGCGCTGTCGTTGATTGCACGCAATTTGGCCGGGTCGCGGCATTTGCTGGCCGAGACCCGGTTGAACCAGGACTTGCGAGCTGCCGCCGACGTTGTCGCCCGCGACCTGCGGCGGTCAGGTTTTTGGGGCAACGCGGTCAAGGGCACGATCGCGCAAGGCAATAGCGCCGCAGTCGCCCAAAACCCGTACAGCGCGGTCAGCAGCAGCGCCGACAGTCTGGGTTATGGCTTTTCGCGAGACACGGTCGAGAACGACGTCCTCGACGATCAGGAGCAGTATGGTTTCCGCCTGAGCAGTGGCGTGCTGCAGATGCAGACCGAAAGCGGCTTGTGGCAAGACCTGACCGACAGCGGCAACATGATGATGACCGGCTTCGCGGTCAGTCCCACATCGACCAGCTTGGCGTTGGGCAACCTGTGCCCCAAGATCTGCGCTGCGGGGACACCCAACTGCCCGACCACCACCGTGCGCGGCTTCACGATCAAGCTAACCGGCCAATCGACCCGGGACGCCGGCTTGGTGCGCAGCCTGGAGGCGACGGTGCTGGTGCGCAACCACCTGTTGTCTGGGCAGTGCCCGGGCTAGTCATCGACATGCTGTCAGGGGCTCGATCCCGGCGGCCCAGCGAGCGCGGTATTGGCGCGCTCGTGGTGGTGCTGGTGCTGTTGATGGGCACCTCGATCGGCCTGTTGTATGTCAACCGCAGCGTGTTGTTCGAACACAAGACCTCGGCCAACCAGACCGAGTCTGCGCTTGTCGCCGAAGTGGCAGAGGCCGGCGTGGAGTGGGTTACCGGCATGCTCAACGCGCCCTATGACATCGGGTCTGACTGCGCGTTCCTGACCACCAGCAACCTGTCCTTCCGCAAGCGCTATGTGCTGACGAAGTTCAATGACCCCAACGCGCCGACCACCGACGTGGTCGCTGCGACCCAGGTATTCCCCGGTTGCAAGATCAACGGCGCCGGTCTGAGCTGCAACTGTCCGGTCACGCCCTCCGCCGGCAGCAGCGCGGTGGCGAATCTGGGTTCCAGCGCAGATCCCAGCTTCACGGTGGCGTTTCAGAATGTCGCCGCTGACCCCGAGGCGGTGCAGCTGACGGTCTACGCCTGTAGCGCCCAGGCGGCGGCCTGTTCTTCGACCAACTCCAGCAGCGCCGACAGCAGCGCACGCTACTCCGTGATGCTCAAGCTGCGCCCGCTGCTGCGCGCAGTGCCGTCGGCACCGTTGACAGCAGGCACTTCGGCTGCGATTGGGGGCTCGTACAACATCGCCAACCAGGATGTGGCGAGCAACGGCATCCTGGTCAATGCGGGCACGACGATTTCAATCGCCAACGGCGTGACCGTCAGCACTCTCCAGGGGCAACCCGCCAGCAGCGCCCTCGTCGGAGCCGATGCCTCCTTGTCGGCGCTGGCCAGCACAGACGCAAACTGCTTGAATTCACAGATGTTCAACGCCTATTTCGGCTCGACGATCGAGCAGTACCAAGCATCACCGTCTACCAAGACGATTTCCTGCGGCAGCGCCGCCGACTGCAGGTCGCGGCTCGGCAACGCCTATGACGATGGCTGGCGCGCGTTCTACTTTTCATCCAGCTTGCAACTCAGCGGCAACCTGAGCTTTGGCAGCCAGTCTGACCCGATCACCATCGTCACAGCGAACGCGATCAACGTGAACGGCAATGTCGCGATCTTCGGGCTGATCTTCTCCAACGATGCCAACTGGAACGATCTCGGGACCGGCTCGGCCACTATTCATGGTGCTCAGGTCTCCTGCGCGGCCTACAACAACAACGGCAACGGCACGCTGCTGTACGACCCTGCGGCGCTGGGCAACGTACGCAGAATGACGGGCACCCTGGTGCGGGTGCCGGGTAGCTGGCGCGATTTCAAAACCAGCACTGACACCTTGCCATGATGTTTGCCGCACGTCAGGCCATGCGAGGGTTCACGCTGATCGAAGCTGCGCTGGCGATGGCTTTGATCGGCTTTGGCCTGCTGTCGCTGGCGGGCACGCAGATCAAGCTCTCGCAAAGCACGGATGTGGCGCGTCAGCGCAGTGAGGCCACCCGGATGGCACAGCAGAAGATGGAGTCGCTGAGGTCCTACACCGCCATCACCGCGTCCAGCGGCGTCAATGCTTGGAACAGCTTGGCCAGTGGCTCGGACGCGGCCAGCACCAGCACCCGCTATGACCGGATCTGGACGATGGCCGGGAGCAGTGACGACCCGATGCGCTGGGTCAGCGTGTCGGTGCGCTGGACCGACCGCGCCGGCGCATCGCAGCAGGTCACGCTCAACAGCGTGATCTCCAAGACCGACCCGGCCGATGTCGGTGCGCTGGGATTTCCGCTGCCAGCCAACACAACGCTGAAGCGTCCAAAGAATCGCAACCTGAACATCCCGGTGCCCGCGATCGACTTGGACAACGGCCAGAGCCTGGTGCAGTTGCAGAGCAACTTCGCGATCGTGTTTTCCAACGATTCGGGCTATGTCGTGAAGACCTGCGGTTTCGTGGTCACCTCGGCCGCCGATCTGACGGGCTGCACGGCGACCAACGCTTACATCGTCGCGGGCTACCTCTCGCTGAGCGGCACCAACAGCTTTCCGGCCGGGTTGGGTATCAACGCGAGCCTGCTGACTGGCAGCACCGGTACCAGTTGCTCGCTCTCCAACGCGCTGGATCCGTCCACCGGGTCGGCCATCAGTGGCTTCAAGTACTACCTGTGCGTGATCAGCGTGGCTGCAGCCGGCAACTCCTGGTCGGGCAAGCTGCGGCTGGCCGGCATGGCCAATGGCACCGACTACTTGGTGTGCCGATTCCAGTACCCGGAGGCCTTGGGCGTCAGCGCGAATCAGCGCAACGTTCAGCCCTATGCCAATGTGGCGGAATCCCTCGACACGCAGAACTACGTCATTTCCACTGCCAGCAGTTGCCCCACTGTCAGCGCGCTGACGACGACGCTGCATCAGAGCTGCCGCAGCGGCAACCCCGGCAACAATCCCAACCGCAGCGCCGATTGCCCTGCCAGCTGAGCTGATAGCCACTCTTCAGGCATGAGCGTCCGGCATCGCTGAGTCAGTGTTTGTGTTGCGGTCGCTTCGATTGCGCCGACCTGCGAGGCGTGAATTTAGGCAAGAACACGACAGGGCAAACCGATGCTGGCCCCAATGGCGGCTAGACTCTGCCCCCCGACTCGACAGTTGGCCCGGCGTGGCCGTGCGTTTTGTCGATTTCACTTTTTCCCAACCGGCAGCGTCGGCATGAGCCCTAGCGACATCATTCTTGAAACCCGTGAGCTGACCAAAGAATTCAAGGGTTTCGTCGCCGTCGCCAAGGTCAACCTGAAGGTTCAGCGCGGCAGCATCCATGCGCTGATCGGCCCCAACGGTGCCGGCAAGACCACTTGCTTCAACCTGTTGACCAAGTTCCTGACGCCCACCGCGGGCCAGATCTTGTTCGAGGGCCAGGACATCACCGCCGAGGCGCCGGCTCACATCGCCCGCCGCGGTGTGATCCGGTCTTTCCAGATCTCGGCCGTCTTTCCCCACCTCACGGTGCTGGAGAACGTGCGAGTGGCGCTGCAACGCAAGCTCGGCAGCAGTTTCCAGTTCTGGCGTTCCGACCGATCGCTCGACACGCTCAATGAACGAGCCATGCAGTTGTTGGGCCAGGTGGATCTGGAAAAGTACGCCCAGCTCACCGCGGTGGAACTGAGTTACGGCCGCAAGCGCGCGCTCGAGATCGCCACCACGCTGGCAATGGAACCCAAGCTGATGCTGCTCGACGAGCCGACCCAGGGCATGGGGCTGGAGGACGTCGACCGTATCCGCCAGTTGATCAAGAAAGTCGCTGCTGACCGCACGGTGCTGATGGTCGAGCACAACATGAGCGTGGTCGCCAGCATCGCCGACACCATCACCGTGCTGCAGCGCGGCGCGACGCTGGCCGAGGGCCCGTACGAGCAGGTCTCGAAAGACCCGGCAGTGATCGAGGCCTACATGGGCACTGCGCAGACCGAACTGTTGGGAGCGCACTGATGTCTTCGGCCAAGCGTTTTCTCGAGATCAAGAACCTGCACGGTTGGTACGGCGAGTCGCATGTGCTGCACGGCGTGAACCTCCATGTCGACGAGGGCGAGGTCGTCACGCTGCTCGGCCGCAACGGTGCCGGTCGCACCAGCACGCTGCGCGCGATCATGGGCTTGATCGGGCGCCGCACGGGCTCGATCCAGATCCGTGGCGCCGAGACCGTGTCGATGGCCACGCACCGCATCGCGCGGCTGGGGCTGGGCTATTGCCCGGAGGAGCGCGGCATCTTCTCCAGCCTGTCGGCCGAGGAGAACCTGATGCTGCCACCCGAGCTTGCCAAGGGCGGTATGCGTGTCGAGCAGATCTACGAGATGTTCCCGAACCTGCGCGAACGCGCTGGCAGCCAAGGTACGCGGCTGTCGGGCGGCGAGCAGCAGATGCTGGCGGTGGCGCGCATCCTGCGCACCGGCGCGAGGCTGTTGCTGCTAGACGAGATCTCCGAAGGCCTGGCACCGGTGATCGTTCAAAAGCTCGCAGAGATGGTCACGACGCTGCGTCGCCAGGGCTACACCATCGTGATGGTGGAGCAGAACTTCCGTTTCGCAGCACCGTTGGCTGACCGGTTTCTGGTGATGGAGCACGGCGAGGTGATCCAAGAATTCACCCAGGCCGAGCTGCCTTCGCGGCTGGAGCGGCTGCACGAGTACCTCGGCGTTTGAGCGTCGTTGTTTTTCCCGTTTTTTCACAGGAGTCCCGCATGTTCAAACTCAAGCAAATCGCAGCTTCTTGCGCCCTGGCTGTCGCCACGATACTGGTTGCACCGGCTCAGGCCCAGATCTCGGGTGACACGATCAAGGTCGGCATCATCACCGACATGTCGGGCTTGTATTCCGACATCGACGGCCCTGGCGGTGTCGAGGCGATGAGGATGGCCGTGGCTGAATTCGGTGGCGCGATCAACGGCAAGAAGATCGAGATCCTGTTCGCTGACCATCAGAACAAGGCCGATGTGGCTGCAGGCAAGGCCCGTGAATGGTTCGACACCCAGGGTGTCGACATGCTGATCGGCGGCACCACATCGAGCACCGGCTTGTCGATGTCGGCGGTGGCCAAGGAGAAGAAGAAGGTCTTCATCGCGGTAGGCCCGGCCACCTCGGCGTTGACCAACGAACAGTGCTCGCCCTACACCGTCGCCTGGGCCTATGACACGGTCGCGCTGGCCAAGGGCACTGGTGCTGCGGTGGTCAAGGGCGGTGGCAAGAGCTGGTACTTCCTGACGGCCGACTACGCTTTCGGCACCGCGCTGCAGAACGACACCACTGCGGTGGTCAAGGCTGCAGGTGGTACGGTGGTGGGGTCGGTGCGGCATCCGCTGTCGGCCAGCGACTTCTCGTCCTTCTTGCTGCAGGCACAGGCCA